>NZ_JBXWQU010000009.1:0-203271 GCF_059612545.1 Ruegeria sp. SAZD011
CGCCAAACCCTCGTCGCTATAAACACGACCCTTCGGCAATCGACGCCCACGACCACGTCCACTCTTCCATACGCCCGCATCATCCAGCGACATCTGTCAAAACCTCCTGCGGCACACGACATACCACCGCATGCAATATTCTCTATACTCAATTTATTTTCCTGACAGTCAATATGAAATTGGCCCTTTTCTGCATCGGTTCACCCGTTCTGACAGCGCTGTGGCAAGGGTTCGCGCCCAACTCGGAACCGGAACCGTCTGTTTTTTCGCACAATTGGTTCTTTTTGGTTTCTTTGCAGGCAACTCAGCAATCCCAACAAGATACAAAGGGGCAAAAATCTTTCCCTTGGGTAAAAAAGATGTTTGAAAAGTGCCAATTTTGATCCATCATCGCCGCACCGCCGCTCAGATCGCAGTTCTGGTCTGAATTGGCCCACGAGACGCTGGCACTGGTCGCCCGATTGGTCCCCTGAAACGCCAGCCACACCCGGCAAAGCAAGGCCGGAGCCAACTGAGAACCAAGAGGGAAAACAAGATGTCACTGGACATAAGCGCAATACATGCAGAACAGGTTACCCTGAATGCACTGGTGCAGAACCTGCTCTATGCCTCGGGCACGGTCGGGGCCATTCTGGTCGTGGTCGGTCTGCTGCTGATCGACGCGGGCACCGCCCGGCGCAAGAACCTGTTCAATTCGACCATCGAGAAGACGCTGGGATTCTTCCTGGGCTTTGCCACCTATTACGTGATCGGCTTCGGCATCTGGGCGGCGCAGTATTACATCATGGTCGATGCCACCATGACGGATTCGATCAAGGACTGGTGGCTGGGTGGCGGCATGACCAACTCGCTGGCCCATCACGTGGACCCGGCGCTGTTTCCGGGGCTGAACACGTTCCAGATCTTTGTCTTCTTCCTGGCCGTCTTTGCCGGGATCATCAACATCCTGCTGCATTTCTCGGTCTCGGAACGGATGAAGGCCTCGGCCTATTACATCACCTGCGTGGTTGCTGCGGTGGTGTCCTCGGTGCTGAGCTGGGCCACCTGGGGGTCGGTCGGGCCGCTGACCAATGCGGGGTTCCACGACTTCTTTGGCGTCGGCTTCGTCTATCTGTTCCCGGCCGGCATGGCGCTGATCTTTACCCCTAAGCTGGGCGCGCGCCCCGGCATGATGGAGCCGCATGCCCGCGTCTCGGCCTATCTGGCGCCCAGCATCGGGCTGTGCGCTCCGGGTCTGCTGCTGATCTTTGCCGGGCTGCCGATGGTGATCATGTCCTGCCTGTTCTTCTTTGATCCCGAGGCGCTGGCCGTGAGTGTGACCATGGCCGATACCAGCGTCGGTATCGCGCTGAACAACTATGCGCTGGTCTGGGCCGGCGGCGCGGTGACCGGGCTGATCCTGGCCTATCGTTCGGGCAACTATGCCTACACGCTGCTGGGGCCGCTTGCCGGTTACGTGGCGGGCGCATCGGGCTTTGACGTCTACCTGCCCTGGCAGGCCTTCCTGATCGGTCTGGCCGCGCCGTTTGTCGCCTATGCCGTCTACGAGTTCACGCTCAAGCGCGGCATTGACGAGCACAAGCTGTTCCCGCTGTTCCTGGGCTGCGGCACCTTTGGCATGATCGTGCTGGGCGTGTTCAAGGCGGGCACGCCGCGCGGTGGTTACCTGGGCTTTGAAGAGGGCGCCTATGCCTTTCAACATGGCCAGATCTCGCTGGGGATGCAGCTGGTGGGGATCGCGGTCTGCATCGGCGCCGGGGTTGTCACCGCGCTGATCCTGTCGGTGATCCTGGACAAGACCGTTGGCCTGCGGGTGGACGAGCATGACCAGATCGACGGGCTGGACAAGAAGATCTGGGACCTGGAGCCGGATGTGCATACCCATGCCGACAGCATCCCGCGCGCCTGATCTTTGACGCGCCATCAAGGCCCCGGCGGTTGCCGGGGCCTTTTGCTTTGCGCCGCCGCGCTTGTGGTTGGCCGGGCGAATGCCCTAACATAGGGCAGGCAAAGAGCAGCACGCGCGCCGTAACGAGGGCCATATGAACCAGACACTCAAGGCAGAGATGCCGATCGGCCAATCCATCGGCGAAACCGTCCGCATCGTGGCGGATACGCTGTTCGCGCGCATCAGTTCGGGCGAGTATCCGCCGGATTCGCGCCTGCCCAGCGAACGGGCGCTGGCCGCCGAACTGGGCGTGTCGCGCAATACGGTGCGCGAGGCGCTGGATGTGCTGGAAAACCGCGACATGATCCGCCGCCGCCAGGGCAGCGGCAGTTTCGTGACCTATCAGCTGGACAGCAAGGACACCCCTGCCCCCGGCTCGGTCGGCGAACGCACCAGCCCGCTGGACCATCTGATCGTGCGCTCGATCATCGAGCCCGAGATGATCCGGCTGGCGGTGATGAACATGACACCCAAGGAGCTGGACGAATTGGCGCAGACCGTCGCCCGCATCGAATCCGTGCGCGCCGATCAGGCCGAATTCACCCGCTGCGAAGAGGATTTCTATCGCCGGATCGCGCGCTCGACCCGCAATCCGCTGTTGGAATCCTGCTATGAGCTGACCATCGAGGTTTGCCGCCAAAGCTTTCGCACCGCGCTGATGCGCAAGCATCTGACGCCGGACCGCATCCAGAATTACCAGACCCGCTTCAACTCGTTGTTCAACGCCATCGCCACCCGCGATGTCGAGGCGGCGGTCGAGATCACCAAGCTGCATCTGGTGGAAGAGCAGAAACTGTTCCTGCACGAGGGCTGAGCGCGCCGCGGGCGCCTTAGGCTCAGGACCCTGAGCCTAGTCCACCAGATCGCGGGTGGTCAGCCCGGTCTGCGCCTCGCCGGTTTCCAGCCTTTGCTGCCACATCTGGCCCGCCGCCTGCATATGGCGGCGCAACACGTCCTCGTGCTTGTCGAGCCAGGCCGGGATCGAGCCGAATTCGACGATGCGCGCCCGGCCCTCCTGTATGCGGACCACCGGCCAGTCGCCCACCAGCGCGTGGTCGATGCCAAAGATGCTCTCGCCCCACCAGCGGGCCGGGCCAAAGGCATGGGTGACCGGATCCATCTGTTTCATCGTGGCCAGCACCGAGACCGGGTGGACCGAGGCGACCTTTTCGACCGCGGCGTGCCAGATATCGAGGATGGCGACATATTCCCAGCTCACCGCGCTCCAGTTGCCGGGATAGCGGGCGTTGTATTCCTTGAAAAAGGTGCTGGGCCGGTTGAAGAAGAACGCCTTGCGCGCCAGTTTCGGGTCGTCGAAATCGGGAAACTGGAACAACGCGCCTTCCATGAATTCGGTCGAGGTCCGTGCCACCAGACGCTGGTAATTGTCCAGCGTGCAGGACAGGATTTGCCCGGAGAACCCCTTGGCATGGGCATATTCCGTCATCGCATGCACCATCGGCGTGTAACTGGTGCACCAGCACAGCAGATCGGGCTGCGCATCCAGCAGCGGCTGCACGATGGCGGCGACATCGGTCATTTCGGGGTCGTATTCGACCTCTTTCACCACCGGTACACCGGCGGCCTCGAAGGCGGCGCGATAGGTGGCGATCGAGGGCAGGCCCAGCGCATCCTTCTGGCTGCACATGGCCACCCGGCGCAGCTCGGGCCGGTTGCGCGCCAGCCAGTCGACGCCGGTCACGTTATAGATCGGGTGCACCTCGGACGGCGCGATCAGATAGCGGGTATCGGGCGACAGGTCGCTGGGCAACAGGGTCGAGGTCAGCACCTTGTTTTCGGTCAGAAAGCCGCGCAGCGGGGTAAAGGTATCGCCCCCCAGCATCATCAGCAGCTTCACCTGTTCGGTATGGACCAGATGGCGCGCGCCCTCCATCGCGCGCTCGGGGTCATAGCCGCAGTCGAAAGGCACGATGCTGACTGGATAGCGGCGCCCGCCCACCAGGATGCCGCCCGCCCGGTTCAGCCAATCCTCCCACAAACGGCAGCCATGCAGGCCCGGCAGGCCCCATGAGCTGACCGGCCCGGTCAGGGGCGCCAGAAACCCGATCTTGATCGGCTCGCTCATCCCCACCCGGTCCTGCGGGAAGAGAGACGTGACCGCCATGCGATGTGCGAAACTGGAGGATAGCATACCAATTTCTACCACTCCGCCGCGCAATGTCAAAAGGAGTTCTCCTTTATCAGAGGGGAAATTTTATCCCTGCGGTGAAAAATCGTTGACAGACTGGTCCGCGAAAAGCAACATCTGGTTCAGACCAAAAAGAACCAATTGATCCAACCAAGCAGGGAGACCGACATGACCAGCAAACGAGTGGCGATCATCGGCGCGGGACCGTCCGGCCTGGCGCAATTGCGCGCCTTTCAATCCGCCGCCGCCAAGGGCGAGGAGATCCCCGAGATCGTCTGTTTCGAGAAACAGGACAACTGGGGCGGGCTGTGGAACTACACCTGGCGCACCGGGTTGGATGAAAATGGCGAGCCGGTCCATTGCTCGATGTATCGTTACCTGTGGTCGAACGGCCCAAAGGAAGGTCTGGAATTCGCCGACTATTCGTTCGAAGAGCATTTCGGCAAGCAGATCGCGTCCTACCCGCCGCGCGCCGTGCTGTTCGACTATATCGAGGGCCGGGTTCTGAAGGCCAATGTGCGCGACTGGATCCGCTTCAACACCGCCGTGCGCTGGATCGACTACAATGACGAGACCGGCCAGTTCAAGGTCACCGTGCATGACCACACCAAGGACCATGTCTATTCCGAGGAATTCGATCATGTGATCTGTGCCTCGGGCCATTTCTCGACCCCGAACGTGCCCCATTACGAAGGTTTCGAGACCTTCAACGGCCGGCTGGTGCATGCCCACGACTTCCGCGACGCGCGCGAATTCGCGGGCAAGGACATCTTGGTCGTCGGCTCCTCCTACTCGGCCGAGGATATCGGCTCGCAATGCTGGAAATACGGCGCCAAGTCGATCACCTCATGCTATCGTTCGGCGCCCATGGGCTTCAAATGGCCCGACAACTGGGAAGAAAAGCCCGCGCTGGTCAAGGTCGACAAGAACACCGTGTTCTTCTCGGACGGCACCTCGCGCGAGGTGGACGCGATCATCCTGTGCACCGGCTACAAGCATTTCTTCAACTTCCTGCCCGACGATCTGCGCCTGAAGACCGCCAACCGCCTGGCCACCGCCGATCTCTACAAGGGTGTGGCTTATGTCCATAACCCCAAGATGTTCTATCTGGGCATGCAGGACCAGTGGTTCACCTTCAACATGTTCGACGCCCAGGCCTGGTGGGTGCGCGACGCGATCATGGGCAAGATCGACCTGTCCAATGTCACCAAGGAACAGATGCTGGCCGATGTGAAAGAGCGGGAGACCCGCGAAGAGGCCGATGACGACGTCAAATACGCGATCCGCTATCAGGCCGATTACGTCAAGGAACTGGTGGCTGAAACCGACTATCCCAGCTTTGACATCGACGGCGCTTGCGAGGCCTTCTTCCAGTGGAAGAAGCACAAGGCCGAGGACATCATGGCCTTCCGCAACAACAGCTATACCTCGGTGATCACCGGCACGCTGGCCCCGGTCCATCACACCCCGTGGAAAGATGCGCTGGACGACAGCATGGAGGCGTATCTGCGCAACTGACATGTTCGGGGCGGGCTCGAAAACCGCCCCGGACATTCCGGCACCTCTGTTTGCCCGCAGAGGTCGCCACGCTCGCCCGTTCGGCCCATCCGTACCGGCGACACTCCCGCGGCAGGTTCGATTCTGTTCTCCCCGTCTTGCCGCGGGACCCCTTCAGGGCAACGGCCCGGTCAGTTCAGACCCAGCCGCGCCTTCTTGTCATCGGCCCATTTCATGATGACCATGTCAAAGGTCAGCGCCATCAGCGTCACGCAGATGCCCAGAACAAAGTTCTTGCCCAGATCGGTTCCCGCCAGTGTCCGCTGCAGTTCCTGCCCCAGGTCCTGGGTACCGATGAAGGCGGCGATGATGACCATGAAGAACGCGAACATGATCGCCTGGTTGAACCCCACCGCCATGGTCGGCAGCGCCAGAGGCAGTTGCACATTCCACAGTTTCTGCATCCGGGTGGCGCCCGACATGTCGGCGGCCTCGGTCATCTCGTCGGGCACGTTGCGCAGCCCCTCGATCGTGTAGCGCACCAGCGGCACCATGGAAAAGATCAGGATCGACATCACGACCGAGGTCGCGGTGATGCCGAACAGCATGATCGCCGGGATCAGGTAGATGAAGCTGGGAAAGGTCTGCGCCGTATCACAGGCCAAGAGCACCGCATTGGCCGTCTTTTCCTTGCGTGCGGCGAGGATGCCGATGGGCACGCCCAACAGCAGCGCGATACTGACGGCCGCCAGCACCGAATAGAGCGTGATCACCGAGCGATCCCACCAGCCGGTCAGCGCGACAAGGCCAAAGAATACCGCCGCCAGCACCGCCTCGCGCCGCCCCGCCACCAGCAGTGCGGCCGCCGAGACCAACAGAACAAAGGCCACGGTCGGAATACTCAGCATGAAATCGCGCAGCGGGTTCAGCACCCAGATATTCAGCACATAGCGGATCGAATTGGTGATCGACTGCACCAGGTCAATGGCCAGAAAGTTCTTGATCAGCGTGTCGATTTCCTTGCCCTGCGACCAGGATTGCTTGCGTCCGACCTCGGACAGGATCGGCACGACCTGCGCGATCAGGGTAAAGCCGACAAAGGCGCCGATGGCCATCAGCAGGAACTTGTGCCGGATCCAGAAGGGCGTTCCGCGCTCGAAATGCTCGGGCAGCTTGACCACCCAGGCCTTGGACATGCGGTCCAGCGTCACCGCCAGCAGCACGATGGTCACCCCGATCTCGAACGAGCGGCCGATCTTGAAACTGCCCATCATCGCCAGCAGCTTGGCCCCCAGCCCCGGCATGCCGATAAAGGCGGTCAGGACCACCATCGCCAGACACAGCATGATGACCTGGTTGACACCCACCAGGATCTCGGTCCGGGCGGCGGGGATATAGACATGGCGCAGCATCTGCCAGCGGGTGCAGCCGCTCATCTTGCCGGCCTCAACCACTTCGGGGCTGACCTTTTGCAGGCCCAGCGTGGTCATCAGGATCATCGGGGGGATCGCATAGACGGTGGTCGCCACCGCCCCCGCCGTCGGCCCCACTTTGAAGAAGATCACCGCCGGCAAGAGGTAGGTGAAGAACGGCAGCGTCTGCAACACCGCCAGCACCGGGCGCAGCACCGCGTCGAAACCGGGCGATTTCCAGGCCGAGATGCCCAGAACCAGCCCGATGACAAAGGCCAGCGGTGCCGCAACGACCAGCACCGACATGGTCTGCATCGCGATGTCCCATTGCCCGATCATCGCCGTCCAGACAAAGGTGCCCCCCGCCAGCAGCGCCATGCGCCAGCCGCCCAGGTAATAGCCCACCACCGCCGCCATGGCGGCAATCGCGCTCCAGGGGATGGGGCCGATATTGGGCCAGCGCCGCTTGCCGAACAGCAGGTTGGCGGTGGCGTCCAGCACCACCTCGAGCCCGTCGGTCAGCAGACGGGTCAGCGCCAGCAGGCCCAGGTCGTCCTTGACGAAGTTGAAAATCGCGTCGAGCCAGGTTGCAAAGGGCGGAATGATCGCCTCGGGCAGCCGGTGCAGCCATGCGGGCAACAGCCCGGCATAGTGCAGCAGCGTCATCGCCACCGCCAGGCCGATCATGGCCAGACCCAGCGTCTTGCGCGGCAGCGCCGGGGCGGTTGCGGCGGCTTCTGTGGTTGTCGCCGTCATCAGCTTGCCTTCAGCAGGATGTCGAGCGCGCTTTGCCGATCGAGCGCACCGATCACCTGTCCCTTGTCGGCAACCGGGATCAGGTCGCGGCTGTCATTGACCAACAGGCGGGCCAACTGCTGTACCGTGGCCCCGGCCTCGACCGGCTGGCCCTCGCCCGCCACGCCCGCGCGCGCCAGAACACCGGCATGCACCACACGGGCCTTGTCGATCTCTTCGGTGAACTTGGCGACATAGTCGGTGGTCGGGTTCATCACGATCTGGTCGGGCGTGTCGCATTGTTCGACCGCGCCGTCCTTCATGATGGCGATCCGGTCGGCCAGGCGCAGCGCCTCGTCGAAATCATGGGTGATGAAGACGATGGTCTTGCCCAGCATCGCCTGAAGCCGCAGGAACTCGTCCTGCATCTCGCGCCGGATCAGCGGGTCCAGCGCCGAAAACGGCTCGTCCAGGAACCAGATATCGGGTTCGATCGCAAGGCTGCGGGCAATGCCGACGCGCTGCTGCTGGCCGCCGCTCAGCTCGCGCGGGAAATAATCCTCGCGCCCGGCAAGGCCGACCAGTTCGATCACCTCCAGCGCGCGTTTGCGCCGCGTGTGCCGGTCCTGCCCACGCATCTCCAGCGGAAAGGCCACATTGTCCAGCACCGTGCGATGCGGCAACAGGCCAAAGGACTGGAACACCATGCCCATCTTGTTGCGGCGCAGCTCGATCAGATCCTTTTCGCTCAGATCCCCGATGATCTGCCCATCGACCTCGATACTGCCGCCAGTGATCTCGTGCAGGCGCGAGAAACAGCGCACCAGCGTCGACTTGCCCGAGCCAGACAGGCCCATGATCACCAGCATCTCGCCCCGCGCCACATCCAGCGAGACATCCCGCACCCCGGCGATATAGCCGTCGGCGCGGATATCTTCGAACGACCGGCCCGGTTGCAACGTTTTCAGGTAACCGACCGGATCCTTGCCAAATATCTTCCACACATTCCTTGCCGAGATGACAGGACTGCCCATGATCCTCACCTTTCAAGAGAAATGGCTTGTCCGACCGCGTGTGCCGGACAAGCGCGATGGTCTGTCGTTCTCAGGTGAACGGCTCAGCCATCCAGCCAGGGGCGCCAGATATCCTCGTTGGCTTCCAGCCAGGCCTCGGCGGCCTCGTCGGGCTCCATCTCGTCGACATCGACCAGCTTGGCCATCTCGGCGATCTGCGGATTGGTGAAGGAGATACGGGTCAGCACCGCATAGGCATCGGGCCATTTGGCCTCCATCCCCTCCCACGCGGCTTTCTTCAGATAGCCGGTGGCGGGATTGCCGCAGTCATAAAGCGCATCGGGGTTGGGGCCGACCGCGGGGTCCTTGTCGCAGCCATCGACCCATTCGGGGAACTCCACGAACTCGCCCGGCCAGACCGCTTCGGCAAAGTTCGGGGTCCAGTTGAACACCACCACCGGGCGCTTGTCGGCCTCGGCCGCGCCGATCTCGGCCCAGAGTGCCGCAGCCGAACCGGCGTTGATCACCTCGAAGTTCATGCCCAATGCCTCGACCCGCTCCTTGCCATGCTTGAGCCAGTCGACCGGACCGTCCAGATAGCGGCCCTTGTCGCCGGTCTCGGCGGTGGCGAACACGGCGGCGCAGTCATTCAGCGCCTTCCAGTCTGGCAGACCCGGACAGGCGTCCTTGGTCCACATCGGGTACCACCAATCCTCGCGGGTGACGGCGTCATGATCGCCCACATCGACGATGCCGCCCTTTTCCAGCGCGGCGCGGAACGAGGCACCAAAGGCCCCTTCCCACACTTCCAACTCCAGCGTCACATCGCCCAGGCGCACCGATTCATAGACCGCCTGGCTGTCGGTGGTGACATATTCGACCGAGTTGCCCATCTCTTCGAAGATCTGGCCCACTACGTTCGACATAACGATCTGAGAGGACCAGTTATGGATCGGAATCACGATCGGGTCGCTGCTGTCGGCCATCGCAGCCAGCGGAGAGAGCGCCACAACGCCGGTGGCGAGCGCAGTCGTAATTTTCTTCATTTTCATCATTCTCCCTGTTGGGCCGGTATCATTTGCAACGACTTCTCGAAACAATCGCGCGCTTCCGGGCCTGCCATGAGTGTTTCGAAAACTTTACTTTCTGTCAAATATTTTTCACTGCAGTAGAATGTTACATTTTTTGGGACTGAAGCCGATGCCCGGTTTTTGGGCAGTGAACCGCAGGTTGGGCAGTCTCCAAACGGATCGCGGCGCGATGAAGGCATCGCGCCGCAATGTTCAGCAAGAGCATGAAGATGATCGGCCTTGCCGTTGAAATATCATCATTTATCAAGGCAGGGATACGAAGGGCTCAAGAAAGACCTGACGCGTTCTTTTCGTGTCCCGACCGGTCAAACCGGTTGCGCGCCCGGCGCGACCGAGGCCGCCAGCAGGTCTCGGGTATAGGCATGCTCGGCCCGCATCGCGCGCAGGGCCTCGACCCCCATCACCTCGACGATCTCGCCATCCTTCATCACCGCCAGCCGGTCACACATGTGACCGATCACCGCCAGATCGTGACTGACCATCAGATAGGTCAGCTTGTGTTCCTCGCGCAGATCGGTGAGCAGATTGAGGATCTCGGCCTGAACCGAGACATCCAGAGCCGAGGTCGGCTCGTCCAAGAGCAGGATCTCGGGCTCGCCCGCCAACGCGCGGGCAATCGCCACCCGCTGCCGCTGACCGCCCGAGAGCTGGTGCGGATAGCGAAAGCGGAACCGCCCGCCCAGCCCGACATCGTCCAACAGACGCCGCACGCGGGCGTCGATATCGGGGATGCCGTGCAGATGCAGGGTTTCCGACAGGACCTGATCCACCGAATGGCGCGGATGCAGCGAGGCATAGGGGTCCTGAAACACCATCTGCACCTTGCGGAAGAAGGCACGGTCACGCTTGCCGCCCGCCAGTGCCTGACCGTCGATATCGACCCGACCCGACCAGTCGGGCGCCAGCCCGGTGATCGCCCGCAGGATGGTGGACTTGCCCGAGCCACTTTCCCCCACCAGGCCAAAGCTCTCGCCACGCGCCACCGAGAAACTGGCGCCGCGCACCGCGTCGACGCGGTCATGACCATGGCCGAACCAGACATTCAGTCCCTCGATCTCGATCATGCTCATGCCCGGCCTCCGACGCTTGGCGCCTCGGACCAGGCGGGATCGCGGCTCAGCACCTCCAGCTTGGCGCGCGGCTGGTCCAGCCGCGGCAGCGAGTTCAGCAGACCGCGCGTATAGGGATGCGTCGCCTGATGCAGCTTGTCGGCGTCGCAGACCTCGACGATACGGCCCGCATACATGATCAGCACCCGGTCACAGAATTCGGACACCAGATTGAGGTCGTGACTGATGAAGATCAGCCCCATGCCGCGCTGTTTCACCAGATCGTCCATGATGTTCAGCACCTGCCGCTGCACCGACACGTCCAGCGCCGAGGTCGGCTCGTCCGCGATCAGGATCTGCGGGTTGGGGATCAGCATCATCGCGATCATGATCCGCTGGCCCATGCCGCCAGACATCTCGTGCGGATAGGCGCGCATCACCCGTTCGGGGTCGCGGATCGACACCGCATCCAGCATCTCCAGCGAGCGTTTGCGCGCCTCGGCCTTGCCCACCTTGTTATGCAGCAGATAGGCCTCCATGATCTGGTCGCCCACGCGCATCACCGGGTTCAGCGAGAACTTGGGGTCCTGCATCACCATCGAGATGCGTTCACCCCGCACCGCGCGCATGTCCTTTTCGCTCAGATCCAGCAGGTTCTGCCCTTCCAGCGCGATCCGGTCGGCCTCGATCATCCCCGGCGGGCGGATCAGGCGCAGGATGGCGCGACCAGTCATCGACTTGCCCGAGCCGCTTTCGCCCACGATGCCCAGCCGCTCACGCCCCAGCGAGAACGAGATGCCGCGCACCGCCTCGACCACGCCCTGACGGGTGGGGAACTTGACCCACAGGTTTTCCACGTCCAAGAGGCTCATTGACTGCCCTCCTTGGGGTCGAGCACATCGCGCAACCCGTCGCCCAGCAGGTTGAAGGCCAAGCTGACGGTAAAGATCGCCAGCCCCGGCATGGTGGCCACCCACCAGTAATCGAGGATGAAGCGGCGCCCCTCGGAGATCATCGCGCCCCATTCCGGGCTGGGTGGCTGCGCGCCCAGACCGAGAAAGCCCAGACCAGCGGCGGCAAGGATGATCCCCGCCATGTCCAGCGTCACCCGCACGATCAGCGACGAGATGCAGAGCGGCCAGATATGCTTGGTAATGATCCGTACCGGGCTTGCCCCCTGCAGGCGCACCGCGCTGATATAGTCCGAGGCGCGGATGGTCAGAGTCTCGGCCCGCGCCATGCGCGCATAGGGCGGCCAGGCGGTGAGCGAGATCGCCAGCACCGCGTTTTCGATCCCCGCGCCCAGCGCCGCCACAAAGGCCAGCGCCAGCACCAGCCGGGGAAAGGCCAGAAAGATATCGGTGACCCGCATCAGGATCACATCGACCCAGCCGCCGACATAGCCCGCGACGGTTCCCACCAACAGCCCCGCCACAGGCGCGATCAAGGCGACCAGCGCCACGATATAAAGGGTGATACGGCTGCCATAGATCAAGCGGCTCAGGATATCGCGGCCCAGGCTGTCGGTGCCGAACGGGTGGCCGGGGCTGCCCAGCGGCTGCAACCGGTTGCCCAGGTTCTGCACATAGGGATCATGCGGTGCCAGAAAGGGCGCAAACAGCGCCATCAGGACCAATGCGACCAGAATGCCCAGCCCGAACATCGCCATGGTATTGCCGCGCAGGGTCAGCCAGCCCTTGTAAAGGCTGGCCAGCCGCGCATGACGGCGCGAGGTCGGCTCGTCGGTCAAGAGCCATTGCCGCAAGGTGAGTGTTTCGCTCATTTCGCCCTCGGATCGAAGACCCGGTAGAGCAGGTCGGAAAAGAGATTGAGACAGATGAAGATCAGCCCCACCACGACGGTTCCGCCCAGAACGGCGTTCATGTCGGCGCTGAGGAGCGCGGTGGTGATATAGCTGCCGATCCCCGGCCAGCTGAAGATGATCTCGGTCAGCACCGACCCTTCGAGCAGGTTGGCATAGCTCAGCGCGATCACCGTGATCAACTGTACGCGGATGTTGCGAAAGGCATGACCCCAGATCACCTGCCGCTCGGACATGCCCTTGACGCGGGCGGTGGTGATGTATTCCGCCGACAACTGCTCCAGCATGAAGGATCGCGTCATGCGGCTGATATAGGCCAGCGAGTAATAGCCCAGCAGGGTCGCAGGCAGGATGATATGGGAAAAGGCGTTGCGGAACACGCCCCATTCTCCGGCGATGGCACTGTCGATCAGGATCATGCCGGTACGCGAGGGCACGATGTCCTGGTAAAAGATATCGAGCCGCCCCGGCCCGCCGACCCAGCCCAGCACGCCGTAAAACACCAGCAGACCCATCAGGCCCAGCCAGAAGATCGGCATCGAATAGCCCACCAGCGCCACGACACGGGCGATCTGGTCGATCCAGCTGCCCCGGCGCACGGCGGCGATGACGCCGAGCGGCACCCCAAGCAGCACGCCGATCAGCGTGCCCAGCGTGGCCAGTTCCAGCGTGGCGGGAAAGACGCGGGCGATATCCTCGGAGACCGGGCGCGCGTTCAGCAGCGACATGCCGAAATCGCCATGCAGCACATCCCAGAGGTAATAGAGAAACTGCACCAACAGCGGCTTGTCGAGGCCAAGCTGCTCGTAAACCGCGTCATAGGTGGATTGGCTGGCGCGTTCGCCCACAATCGCCAGCACCGGGTCGATCGGCATGACCCGACCAATGACGAAGGTGACGAAGAGCAGCCCCAGCATGGTGATCGAGACCGACCCCAATGCCACCAGGACCCCCTTCAACCAAGGGGCGAGAGACGCGCGAACGCGCCTCTCGCGAGTGTTTTCCGTCAGCGCCATTTACTTGGTGACTTGCCAGTAGGACGCCGAGGTGATGGCCTGCCCGGTCGAGAAGTTCATCACGTTGTCGCGCTGCGCCGATTGCTCGATCTGCTGGAACATGACGACAAAGGGCGAGGTTTCGCGGAACTCGGCCTGGATCTCGTCATACATCTTGGCGCGGATGTCGCGATCGTTCTCGATGACCGCTGCGGCGGTCTTTTCGGTCAGCCCGCCGGTGTCCCAGCTGTTGCGCCATGCCAGGAGGCCGGTGGCCTGGGCCGCGTCGGAATTGTCCGGGTTATAGGCAAAGGTACCCGCATTGGTGTGCGGATCGGGATAGTCCGGTCCCCAGGCGCCCAGATAGACATCCAGTTCCCGCGCGCGGTAGCGGCCGAGGATCTGCTTGGCCGTACCGATGGTGATGTTCATCTTGATCCCCACCTGCCCCAGCGAGTTCTGCAGCGACTGGGCGATCTCGATGCGTTCCTGCGCCTCGCGCACGCCGACCTCGATCTCCATGCCTTCGGGGATGCCTGCCTCGGCCAAGAGCGCCTTGGCCTTTTCCACGTCATAGGTGAACGGCGCGGCATCCGAGGCCCCCAGATAGGTCTGCGGCAGGAAGTTCTGGTGGATCGTATACTGACCGCTGAGGAAGCTGTTCTTCATCCCTTCGTAATCGATCAGGTACTTGAAGGCCTGCCGCACCTGCGGCTTGCTGAGTTCGGGGTGCTTCTGGCTGAGCGAGACATACATCAGCCGCCCCTTCAGCTCTTCCTCGACCTTGACGCCCTCGGCATCGCGAACGCCCGCGATATCCTCGGGGTTGAGGTTGCGGGCGATGTCGATATCGCCACGCTCCAGCAGCAGACGCTGGCTGGCGCTTTCCTGCACGTGGCGCACGATCACGCGCTCCATCGCCGGGGCGCCCCGGTAATAATCGGGGTTCGACTGGATGGTCACGCTTTCATTGGGCTTCCAGCTGACCAGCTTGTAGGCGCCCGACCCGGCGGTGTTGGTCTTGAGCCAGGTATTGCCCATGTCGCCATCCTGCTCGTTGGCCATGACGACTTCCTTGTCGACAATGCCGCCGATCGTGGCCGTCAGACAGTTCAGCACGAACGAGGTCGCATAGGGCTGGTCGGTGGTGATGGTGACCGTGTTGCCTTCGGCCTTGATGGTCTCGGCCACGTTCTCGGCGGTAAAGCCGAACTGGGTCAGGATGAATGCGGGCGTCTTGTTCAGGATCACCGCCCGTTGCAACGAGAATTCCACATCCTCGGCGCGCACCGGGTTACCGGAATGGAATTTCAGCCCCTCGCGGATGGTAAAGGTGATCGAGCGCTTGTCCTCGCTCACCGTCCAGCTTTCGGCGATCTCGGGCTGATAACCCGCCTTCAGGTTCATCGGATCGAAGTTGACCAGTTTCATATAGACATTGCGGCTGACATCCGAGCCCGCGAATTCAAAGCTCTCGGCCGGATCCAGCGTGGTGATATCGTCGATCCGGTTCGCGATCACCAGCATGTTGGGCGGCGTTTCGGCCTGTGCCATCGGCACCGGAGCGGTCATCACGACGGCCGCGCCCAGCACGGCGGTCGATAGAAGTCGGTTCAAAGCATTCATTTTCTCTTTTCCTCTCCTGTTGTCTTGGTCTTGGTCAATTCTTGCGGTGGTCATGCGCCCCAGGTGCGTTCCAGCACGCGCAGCCAGTTGTCACGGCAGAGCTTGTCGATCAGCGCCGTGCCATACCCGTGATCGGCCATGGCCTGGCGCAGCACCGGCAGATCGGCAACCGTGGTCAACGCCTCGGGCACGATGGCACCGTCGTAATCCGAACCGAGGCCAACCCGGTCCTCGCCCAGGATACCCATCATGTGATCGAGATGGCGCAACATGGTCTCGAGCGGCACATCGCTCAGCTTGCGCCCGTCTTCGCGCAGAAAGGCCACTGCGAAATTCAACCCCACCATCCCGTCGCTCTCGGCAATCGCGCGCAGCTGATCATCGGTCAGGTTGCGCGAGATGGGACAGATGGCATGGGCATTGGAATGGGTCGCCACCAGCGGTTTGTCCGAATGGCGGGCAACATCCCAGAACCCTGCCGCATTCATGTGCGACAGGTCGATCAGAATGCCCAACTGATTGCAGCGCCGCACCAGCCGGATGCCGTGATCGGTCAGCCCAGGCCCGATATCCGGCCCCGAGGGGAAACGGAACGGCACCCCATGACCAAAGATCGTGTTGCGGCTCCAGACCGGACCCAGCGAGCGCAATCCAGCGGCGTGCAGCACGTCCAGCATGTGCAGGTCCGGGTCGATCCCCTCGGCCCCTTCGATGTGAAAGATGGCGGCAATCCGGCCCGCCGCCAACGCCGCGCGCATCTCGGCCACGCTGCGGCAGACGCTCAACGCGCCCTGGCGTTCCAGCTCGAACAGGATCGCCGCCTGGCTCAGCACCACCGGCAGCGCGTCCTCCCAGTCGATCGGTTCGGGCAGAGGCAGGTCATAGCTGGCATTGGTCATCTCGGCATCGCGGGCTTCGCGATCCATCGGCGAGGGCACGTAGACCGCAAAGAAGCCGCCGCCAAAACCACCCGCCCGCGCCTTGGGCAGGTCGAGCGCGCCGTCGCGCCCGGTCAGGAACGCGCCTGCCTGTGCCAGCCCACCCGCGCGATACAGCTTGAGCAGGACATCGTTATGCCCGTCGATGATCGCCGGATGCGTTGCCGGCATGGTGCCCCTCCCCCGATGGCGGTTGCCGGGATGATAGAGGAGAAATTTGCATGGCAGAGTGAAAAATGTATGAGTTGGACTCATAGAGCTAGTCTGAATCTGAGACCACCCCATGGCCAAACCGAAATCATGGCATTCGCTGCCCGAATATTTCGCCCTGCGCGCGCTGATGCAGACCGGCACCACCACCGGCGCCGCGCATCAGCTGGGCCTGTCGCAATCGGCCATCAGCCGCTCGGTCGCCAGCCTGGAGAACCGGCTGGGCACGGCCCTGTTCGAGCGCGAGGCGGGTCGGCTGCGCCCGACGCAAGAGGCGGTGCGGCTGAACCTGCGCCTCGACCCGCTGTTCGAGGCGCTCGACCGGATCGACGGGCAGACCGAACCGGTGCGCGAAACCCTGCGCCTGATCGCCCCACCCTCTTATGCGCACCGTTTCCTGGTGGCGCAGATCAGCAGTTTCCTGGACATGAACCCGGCCTTTTTCGTCAGTTTCGAGGTCAATACCTCGGACGAGGTGACACGCGGCATTCTGGACGACCGTTTTGACCTTGGCATCAGCGGGGTCGAGCAGAGCCGCGCGGGGGTCAAGACCATGCCCTATCGGGTATCGGGCGCGGTCTGTGCCATGCCGACGGATCACCCGCTGGCAATGCGTGATCGGGTCGGGCCGGCCGATCTGCACGGGCAGGACATGATCGCGCTGACCCGCCGTCACGTGCGGCGCGGGCAGCTGGAACGGTTGCTGCACCAGGCCCGTGCCACGCCGCGCATCGTGGCCGAGGTTTCGACCTCTTTCGCCGCCGCCGACCTGGCAAGGGAGGGTTTGGGGCTGACCGTGATCAACCCCTTTCCGATCTACCATTACCGCGCCGGGGATTTGGCCTTTGTGCCCTTTGCCTCGGACCTGGAATACCGCAGCTATTTCCTTGTGTCCGAGACCCGGCCGATGACAAGGCCCGCCCGCGCCTTCATGCGGCATCTGCGGCTCAACACACCGCCCGACCCGTTTTCGCGCAAGGCCTGAGCCGGCCCCGGCTCAGACGTCGGCCCGCACAGTCTGGCGCTGCTGGCCCAGCCCCTCGATGCGCAGCTCCATCACGTCGCCCGGTTTGAGGTAGACCGGCGCGGGTTTCATCCCCATGCCGACACCGGGCGGCGTGCCGGTCGAGATCACGTCGCCCGGATGCAAAGTGAACAGCTGGCTCAGATGCGCGATGATCTGCGGCACGCCAAAGATCATGGTGCCGGTGGTCCCGGTCTGCATCCGCTTGCCGTTCACCTCCAGCGAGAGGCCCAGAGCCTGCGGGTCCGGCACCTCGTCCCGGGTGACCATCCAGGGGCCGGTAGGGCCGAAGGTGTCGCAGGACTTGCCCTTGGTCCATTGCCCGCTGAGCGCGGTCTGAAACTGCCGCTCGCTGACATCGTTGACGATGCAATAGCCCGCCACATGATCCAGCGCCTCGGCCTCGGTGACATATTTCGCGGTCTTGCCGATCACCACACCCAGCTCGACCTCCCAGTCGGTGCTGGTCGAGCCGCGCGGGATCACCACATCGTCATTCGGGCCGACAACGGCGGAGTTGGCCTTGAGGAACAGGATCGGATGGGCCGGGATGTCGGCACCGATCTCGGCCGCGTGATCGTGGTAATTGAGGCCGATGCAGAGGAACTTGCCAATGCCGCCGACACAGGGGCCCAGCCGGGTGGTGCCGGATACGAGCGGCAGCGAGGCCGGATCAAGCGCCCGCAGCCGGTCAAGCGCGGCATCACCCAGCACGTCGCCGGTGATATCGTCGACATGATCCGACAGGTCGCGAATGTTGCCCTCGGCGTCCAGCAGTCCGGGCTTCTCGGCTCCCGGAGCCCCATGGCGCAGCAGTTTCATGAACTCTCTCCCGATCTTGTGTCACCCGACGCGCGGGCCTGGCGGAACAAAAGTCTGAAATCAGACTTTTGCCAAGACTTTTACTTAAAAGTCTTGGCCGCCCGGGTCGAGAGGCCGCACCTTCGGCGACCGGGCAATTGGACCCGCGCCCCTGTGTCGTGCCTCAGGACGGCCGAAGGCGAAGCACCGCATCGACGGCGGTTGCGGTCTGGGTGCCGACAATGACCGGGTTGCTCTCGATCTCGTCCAGCGTGTCACGCAAATCCCAGGCCATACGCGACAGGGCAGCGGCCGCCTCGCCCAGAGCGGTTGCCGCCAGAACCGGTTGCCCCCGGTACCCCGCCAACAGCCTTGCGGCGCGCAGACCGGCAATTGCGCTTGCGGCCTCGTCGGGCGTGAACGGCGCCATCAGCAGAACGTCCTCTCCGAGGAGATCCACGAACAGACCGCCCGGTGCGATCCGCACGGCCGGGCCGAAATCGGGATCGTTGACCGCCCCCAGCGACCACTCCATGCCGGGGTCGACCATCCGCGCCACCAGCACCGGCCCGTCGAACCGCTCCGCCAGATCCTCATAAGCGGCGGCGACCGCGTCGGGCGTTGCCAGCCCTGTCTGCACCCCACCCAGATCGGACTTGTGTGACAGGCCCCCTTGGGTGGTTTTCAGAACAACGCTGCCACCGATCCGCCGGGCGGCGTGCACCGCCTCATCCCGAGACGCGGCCAGCATATGCGAAGGACAGGCAATGCCATAATCGGCGAACAGCGCGTATCCCTCGGCCTCGCCGATCCAGTCGCGACCGGCAAGCTTGGCGCGCCATGCCCCGGCACGCGGGTGCGGCATGGCGGGCGGACGAAACCGCGCGACAGGGCCATGATCGTGCAACGCGCGCACCGCCGACATCGCGTTCTGCATCCCGCTGAGCAGGGGAATACCCAGATCGGCGAAATGCGCGGCGATGGCGCGGTCATCGCTGCCCGAGAAGTTCGAGACCGCAGCCAGCGGCTTATCGGTCTGCCGGTAAGCCTCGGCCAGCGCCCGGCCGTGCATTTCGTGCAGGTAGTAATTGCCGCGCCAGTTCAGCACGTAAAGCCCGGTGCCAACGCCGGGATCGGCCATCATGGCGGCAACGGACCGGGTATAGGTCTCTTGCGCGCCCTGCCCCGTCCCCCACGCATCCAGCGGATTGTCGGCGGCAATCCCCGGCTCCAGCACCGACTGAATGCGGGCTCGGGTCTCGGGCGCAAGCGAGGCGTATGACAGGCCATGATCCTCGGCCAAGTCCGCCATCAGTTCGCGCTCGCCACCGGAATCGTGGATCGAGGCGATGCCCGGGGCAGTGGCCCGCCTGCCTTGCGCAAACAGCGCCAGCATCGCCGCCATCTCGTCGACCGAGCCGGCCATGTGCCCGCCAAGCCGCCGCACCAGCGCGCGGAACAGGGCATCGTCGCCCACCAGCGCGCCGGTATGCGAGATCGCCATGCGCGCACTCAGCGCCGATCGCCCGACCTTGAGGATCACCACCGGCAGGTCGCGCGCCGCTGCCGCCTCCATCGCCGCTATGAAACCGAGCGGGTCACGCACGGTTTCCAGGAACAGGCCGACCACTCGGGTCTGGGGCTGGTCAATCATCCAGTGCAGGTAATCGGCGGCGGTGGTCACCGTCTCGGAGCCGGTGCTGACCGCCTGCGAAAACCGCAGCCGCCGGTCGTTGTTCATCAACGCCCCAAGGATCGAGCCCGATTGCGCAATCAACCCGATACCGCCCGGTTTCAGATCCAGCGGTACCGGAAAGGGTGTTACCCGCAGACCATGGGTCAGGTTGTGAAACCCCATGCTGTTGGGTCCGCAAAGCGCGGCGCCAGCCGCACGGACCCGGTCGCCGATGCGGCGGCGCATCTCTGGATCGGGACATTCCGAAAACAGGGTTAACGCCCGCGCGCCCGTGGCAAGAGCGGCATCAACAGCGGCCTCTACCCGTTCGGTTGCCAACGACAGGACCACATGTTCGGGTACATCCGGCAGATCGGCCAGCGCGGCGGCGATCCGCCCGCCCGACTGTGCCGCAAGCCGAGGATTGACCCGCAGGATGGGGCCGGAGAACCCGCCGCCGCTCAGCATCCGGTCCAGCGCATGGCCATAGGAGTCGGGTCGGTCGGACACCCCGACAAGGGCGATGCTTTGCGGCGCCAGCAGCGCATCCATGGCCGATCTCGGTAATGTCTGGTCCTGCACTGGACTGCCTCATCGAAGTCTCACGAGGCAGTTTGGAGGCAATGGGCCGGCAGGTGAAATTCCGAATTGGAAACGAGCGATTTACCCGGCTTATACCGTATCGCCGACCGGCAAAACCGCCCGTGCCGCCATCTCGTCGCGGATCAGCTGGATAAGGGCCCTTGCGGGCACCGACAGCTCTGCCCCCGCCTTGACGATCAGGGCGGTGTCATAGGTGATTTCGGGCACAAAAGGCCGCCAGCAAACGCCATCTTGCAAGGGCAGGCAGCCGTTCAGCGCATCGACAATCGCGACCCCCGCCCCCTCGGCCACCATCCGGCGCACCACCGCAAAGAAGAATCCATGCACAGGGGCGGCGATCTCGAAACCCGCCTCGGCACAGACCCCGCGTAACTGCCGGTCGACCTGATTGCTGTCCTGAATGCCAATCAGGCGCTGATCCACCAGGTCGCCGGGCGTGATACAGTCCTTGGCCGCCAGCGGCGAACCTGCCGGAAAGATGCAGACGCAGGGCAGGGAAAACGGCTCCACTTCCAGCGACGGCGCGGCAACCGGCGCCTCGACCAGGCCTATGTCACATTGCCCGTTGCTCACCAGATACGCGATCTGGGTTGAACTGCGCACCCGCAGGTCGATCTCGACCTTTGGGTTTTCGGCGGTGTAGCGCGCCACCAACTGCGGCAACAGGCCAAAGGCCGAGGCGCCCAGCGCCCCGATCCGCAACAGCCCCGCCCCACCCTGCCTGATCAGGCGCGCCCGGTTGGCAAACTGCTCGACCGCAAGGATCGACAGTTCCGCATCCATATGCAGCAGATAGGCCTCGGGGCGCGGTGCGAAATGGCCCTTGGATCGATGGAACAGGGGAAAGCCCAGCATATCCTCGAGCCGCGAGAGCGCGATGCTGATGGCGGGCTGGGTCAGGTGCAGCCGATCCGCCGCCTTCGAGACGGAGCCCTCTTCCATCACAGCATGGAATACTTCGAGATGGCGCAACTTCAGATGCATGGCGCAACTATAAGAAATCGGCGATTTGAGGCCAGACAAGTTTTCATTTTGTAAATGGAAGGCAAAACCTACCTGCCTGCCCCGCAGTCCTGAAGGATCATATCGGCACCTTTTTCGCCCACCATGATCGCAGGCGCGTTGGTATTGCCCGAGGTCAGTGTGGGAAAGATCGAGGCATCGACCACCCGCAGCCCGCTGATGCCATGCACCCGCAGGCGTGCGTCCACCACGTCCCGCGCCACGTCCGGCCCCATCCGGCAGGTGCTGACCGGGTGGAACACGGTTCCGGCCCGCTGCCGGATGTCGGCGATCAGATCGTCATCGGAACGAATATCCGCACCGGGCAGCATCTCGGCCTCGATCAGCCGGGCAAGCGCCGGGGCCTCGGCCAGCCGCCGCAGCAGCCGCGTACCTTCGAGCATCTCCTGCATGTCGATCTCGGTGGCAAGGTAATTGGGGTGGATCGCCGGTGGCTCTTTCGGGTCCGAGGAGCGGATCTCCAGATGCCCCCGGCTGGTGGGTCGGGTCGGCTGGGCGCTGAGCAGGAAGCCGGGGAACGGGTCGGGGTTCATCAGCGGCCGCTTGCCCAGCGGCGCCTTGGTATAGCTGACCGGCGAAAAGAACAGCTGCATGTTCGGACGATCCAGACCGGAACGCGAGCGCACGAAGCCACCCGCCTGGTTGACGCCCAGCGACAGCGGCCCGCGCCGGGTCAGCACATAGCGCAGCCCGTGCCACAGCTTGCCATACCACGGGTGCAGCTGGGTGTTCAGCGTCGGCACGCGCGAGCGGTAGAGATGGTCGATACAGAGATGATCCTGCAAGTTCCGCCCGACCCCGTCCAGCGCATGCACCACCTCTATGCCCTTGTCCCGCAACAGGCGGGCGGGGCCGATGCCGGAGAGTTGCAGCAATTGCGGCGAGTTGATCGCCCCGCCCGACAAGATCACCTCGCGCCGGGCGCGCACGGTCTTGACCTGCCCATTCTGGCGATACGCCACCCCCACCGCGCGCTTGCCCTCGAACAGCACCCGTTCGGCCAGCGCCCCCGTCTCGACACGCAGGTTCGCGCGTCGCATTACGGGGCGCAGATAGGCCCGCGCCGCCGACATCCGCATGCCCCCTTTGGCGGTGTTCTGATAGGTGCCCACCCCCTCTTGCGTGGCGCCGTTGAAATCGGGGTTGTGCGGAAATTGAAGCTCTCCGCCCGCCGCGATGAAATCCCGGCAGAGCGGGTGCAGATCACGGTCCATGCTCGCCACATGCAGCGGGCCATTGTCGCCGCGAAAGGCGTCTCCACCCCGGTCGTTGGTCTCGGAGCGGCGGAAATAGGGCAGCACATCGTCCCAGCCCCAACCCGGATTGCCCATCGCCTGCCAGCCGTCGAAATCCTGCGCCTGTCCCCGGACATAGACCATCGCGTTGATCGAGCTTGACCCGCCCAGCACCTTGCCGCGCGGCCAATAGCTGACCCGCCCGTTCAGCGCCGCATCGGGTTCGGTATGGTACATCCAGTTGACGCTGGGCCGGTAAAAGGTCTTGCCATAGCCGATCGGCATCCAGATCCAGAAATTCAGATCGCTGCCCCCCGCCTCCAGCAGCAACACCGTGTGCCGGCCGTTCTCGCTCAGCCGGTTGGCCAGCACGCAGCCGGCCGACCCCGCACCCACGATGATGAAGTCATATTCGCTCATGGCGGGCACCGCCCCCTGTTGCCGAGCATCTAGGTCGCAGGTGCCGCGCTGATGACAAAAAGTTTGCGCATGTGGTCATGTATCTCCCATTGACCGGTCCAGCCCTGCGGAAGCACCAGAAGGTCGCCCGGCCCGATGTCGCGGCTGCCACTGCCATCGGCATTTGTCACAGTCGCCCGTCCGGACAGGATATGACAATATTCGCCGCCCCCGGTGCGGTCTGCGGTAAACCGGCCCGGCGTGCACTCCCAGACCCCGATCATGGTGCCGCCATCGGCCGAGGTCCACAACACAATCGAGGCCTCGGTCTGACCCTTGGTCAGGCTGGTGGGCTTGTCGGCAAAGGCGCCCAGCGGTACCGAGGCAAGGTCGGCGAATGTTTGCAGGTCGATCATGGCAGCTCTCTCGATCAGGGGGGAATGCCCGAACCCGGGCATCACTCGCTTGGTTTCGTTGATTTCTTCTGTTGTCCAAACAGCTGCGCCAGCACCATCATCCCCGTCGTCACCAGGATCATGATGGTCGAGATCGAGGCGATGGTCGGGTCGATCTGGTCGCGCAGCGCATTGAACATGTTGCGCGTCAGGGTCGGGTTGTCGCCGCCCGAGACGAACATCGCCACCACCACCTCGTCAAACGAGGTGAGAAAGGACAAGAGCGCGCTCGTCACCACGGCAAAGCGGATCTGCGGCAACGTCACGGTCAGAAACGCCTTCCACCGCGGTGCGCCCAGGCTGCGCGCGGCCTCCTCCTGGCTCATGTCGAAGCTTTTCAGCGCCGAGCCGGTGACGATCACCACCAGCGGCAGTGCCAGCACCGTATGCGCCAGCACCAGCCCGGTGATCGTATAGAGGATCTGAAGCTGCACATAGGCGTAGAAGGCCCCGATCGCGACCAGCACCACCGGCACCATCATCGGCGTGATCATCAGCACGAAAGCCGCGCGGACAAACCGGATTTTCGAGCAATGCAGGCCATAAGCCGCCAGAACGCCAATCGGTGTCGCCACCAGCATCGTCAGGAACGCCGCCTTGAACGAGGTGCGCGTTGCCAGCATCCACTCGGGCGAGCCGAAGTAATGGTCATACCAGCGCGTTGACCAGGTTTCGGGCGGAAACTCCAGATACTGGCTGTCCGAGAATGACATCGGCACGACGATCAACGTGGGCGTCACCAGCAGCACCATGGTGATCACCGCAATGACGTAGAGCCACAGGCGCTGGCCATGGGTGATCTGGGTCTCGGTCGCGGGGCTTTGGAACCAGCGCAGCATCAGTGCCCTCCCCCGGTCATCTTCTCAAGGTTCAGAAAGCGCGAGGCAATCCACAGGATCACCATGGTCGAGACCAGCAGAACCACGCCCAGCGCGCTGGCCGCCCCCCAGTTCACGAAGAGCTCGATATTGGACACGATCTTCATCGACACCATGATCACCTTGCCGCCGCCCAGCACCGCCGGGGTGACAAAGAAGCCAAGGCACAGGATGAACACCATCAGCGACCCGGCAAATAGACCCGGCAGCGTCAGCGGAAAGAACACCGTCCAGAACGCTCGGCGCGGGCTGGCACCCAGGTTCGAGGCCGCCTTCATCAGGTCGCGGTCAATCGCCTTCATCGCGCCATAGACGGGCAGGATCAGGAAGGGCAGCATGATATGCACCATGCCGATCAGGGTACCGGTCATATTGTGGACAATCTTGATGGGTTCGTCCCACAGCCCCAGCGAGATCGCCCATTCATTCACCAGCCCGCGTTTTTGCAGCAGCACCAGCCAGGCATAGGTGCGCACCAGAAGCGAGGTCCAGAACGGCAGCAGCACCGTGATCAGGCACAGGTTGGCAATCCGGTTCGGCAGGCCGGCGATGAAATAGGCCAGCGGATAGCCGATCAGGATACACAGGCCGGTGGTCAGGAAACTGACCTCGAACGTGGTCTGAAAGATGCGGGCATAAGATTTCCGCTTCAGCATCCGCTCGTAATTTTCCAGCGAGAACGTGCCATCCGCCCCGATGAACGAGACATAGAACAGCCAGCCCACCGGAATGACCAGAATGACAAGGATCAGCAGGATCGCGGGCGAGCCGAGGCCAAAGAGCCTGAGCCGCTCCAGCCACTCGTCCCGCCTCAGCCCCGCCTCGTTGCTGCGTATCGCCTCCATCCTAGCCCTCGCTTCCGTCGATCAGCACGGTATCCTCGGGCGCCAGGCAAAGTGTCAGCGCCTCGCCCACCGCAGGCAGGGCGGTGACATTGGCGCCTCGCATGGCGCCGCGCAGCACGATCTGCGCCCCATTGGCCAGCGCCGCATGCAGCAGGAAACTGTCGCCCTGATAGACCACCTCGGTTGCGGTGGCGGCAAAGTTGTTGACCCCCTCGCGCGGCCCTTCGCGTGACAGCACCACCCGTTCGGGGCGGACCATCAAGAGCAGGCTGGCGGCGTCGGGCGGCGGGCTGTCATGCAGCAGGGGCGTGCCGTCGAACAGCACCGTGTCACCCTGGCGCGACACCGGCAGAAAGGTGGATTCACCGATGAAATCGGCCACAAAGCGGTTGGCGGGCCGCTCGTACAGGTCGCGCGGCGTGGCCAGCTGCATGATGCGGCCATGGTTCACCACCGCGATCCGGTCGGACATGGTCAGCGCCTCGCGCTGGTCATGGGTGACATAGACCGTGGTCATGCCCAGTTTCTCATGCAGGTGCCGCAATTCGATCTGCATCTGGTCGCGCAGCTTCTTGTCCAGCGCCGACAGTGGCTCGTCCATCAGCAGGATGCGCGGTTCGAACACGATGGCGCGGGCCACCGCGACGCGCTGGCGCTGGCCGCCCGACAGCTGGTCGATCCGCCGGTCGCCAAAGCCCCCCAGTTGCACCGTGTCCAGCGCCGCCTCGACGCGGGCGGCGATCTCGGGCTTGGGCACCTTGCGCAGCTTCAGCGGGTACCCCACGTTGCCTGCCACCGTCATGTGCGGGAACAGCGCATAGCTTTGGAATGTCATGCCCACATCGCGCAGATGCGGCGGCGTGCGGATCACCTCGCGGTCGCCGAATTTCAGACTGCCGCAATCGGGCCGGGTGAACCCCGCCAGCACCATCAACAGCGTCGTCTTGCCCGACCCCGACGGGCCCAGAAGCGTCAGGAACTCACCGCTTTGCACCTCTAGCGAGACATCATTGAGCGCATGCACCGGGCCATAGGTCTTGGTCACGTTCTTGACCGAGATCGGCAGGGCTTCGTTGGTTCTGGAGGTCAAGACAAACCCTCGCAATCTTCTTTCGAGAAACAAGCGGGCGCCGCAGCGCCCGCCCTTGAATGGCTGGAAACCCGCCTTACTCGGTCAGCATTTCCTGATACATCTCGGCCGCGATGGTCTCCCACTTGGCGTACCAGTCCAGCGAGACCGGCAGCTGCATCGCCGCGTTTTCGGGCGACGAAGGCAGGCCCGCCGCCACGTCGGCGGTGATCTCACCGGTCTCATAGGCCGCCTTGTTGGTCGGCCCATAGGTGATGTATTTCGGCAGATCGTCCTGGTACTCGGGTTTGGAAATCTCGTTGAGGAATTCCATCGCCGTATCGCGGTTCGGCGCTCCCTTGGGCACCGCGAAACAGTCGTAGTCGAGCAGCGCCTGGTTGAAGCTATAGGCCACCTTGGCGCCGTCCTTCTTGGCATTGTCGAACCGGCCGTTCCAGCCGGTGGTCATATCGACCTCGCCATCCTTCATCAGCTGCGCATGCTGTGCGCCGGATGTCCAGAACACCGAAATATGCGGCTTCAGCTCGCGGATCTTGTCGATCGCCCGTTCAATCCCCTCTTCGCTGTCGAGCACGCTATAGACATCGGCAGGCGCCACGCCATCGGCCATCAGCGCCCCTTCCAGCGCGCCCGCCACCTTGCCGCGATAGGCGCGCGAGCCGGGGAACTTCTCGACATCCCAGAAATCGGCCCAGCTCTGCGGTCCGTTCTCGCCATAGGTGTTGGTGTTCCAGGCATAGACGGTCGAGAACACATCGCCGCCGATGCAGTAATCGTTGTAAAGACCGGGATAGAAGGTCGAGACGTCGATCACGTTATAGTCAAGCTTCTCCAGCAGCCCCTCGGCCGCAGCCCGCGCCGCAGAACCGGAACCGCTGGCCACGATATCCAGCGTCACCTGCCCCGAGCTGACCTGAAGCCGCACATCGGACATGCCGCCATAGGTCTCCTGCTTGACCTCGATACCGGTATTGGCGGCGGCGGGTTCGAACAGCGCCTTGCTTTGCGCCTCCTGATACGAGCCGCCCCAGGACGCGATGGTCACGCTCTTGCCCTGCGCAAATGCGCCCGTCGCCAAGACTGCGGCAGAGATCGTCAGAATTGTTCTCGTTTTCATTGGTTTCCTCCCTTTGGTGGTTTTCCGGGTCCTGCCCCGTCCAGATCGGCAGGCAGCGGGCAAGGCGCCCAAGTCGTCTTCCACCTGTCGCGATAGTGCGGGCACCAGCGGGACAAATGAAATTTCGAATCCTAAACCTTGGTTTCGATCCGTTAATACCGGGTCAGGCTGGCGGTGCCGTCCTGCCCGGCCCGTTCAGGTCATGCGCAAAGCCTTTCGAAACTGTCGTTGATCCTTCCAGCGATACCAGGCCACCGCCGCGGGCAGGAACCAGGGCTTGCCGCGATAGAGGGGCCGGGTGGGAAAGGGCAGACCGTCAAACGCGGTTTGTCCCTCGGCCAGGCCCAGCACCTTTTGCCCCGCGCGCATGCCCAGATAGGGCGCCATCGACACGCCCGATCCGCAATAGCCCATGGCATAGTGAATGCCGTCCTGCACCCCGGTATGGGCCAGTTCGTCGAAGCTGTAGGCCACTGTCCCGCTCCAGGAATGGCTCAGCGCGACGTTTTCCAACTGGGGAAAGATGCGGCACATGTCCTGTCTCAGCCGGGCCGCCCCGGCCAGCGCCGTAGTTTCCGAGGCCGAGACGCGCCCCCCGAACAGCACCCGCCGCCGGTCGGGCGAGGCGCGATAGTAATAGACCACCTTGCAGGTGTCGCTGGCGATGCGGTCGCCGGGGAACAGTTCGTCAATGGTCGCCTCGGGCAGCTCCTCGGTGGCGATGATATAGCTGCCGATCGGGATCACCCGGCGCTGCAACCAGGGCGTCAGCGCGGTGGTGTAACCATTGGTGGCGACGATCACGTCGCGCGCCTCGACCACGCCCTTGGCGGTCTCGACCCGGAACCCTGTTCCGGAACGGGTGATCACGCCAACCCGACACTGGCCCACCACCTCCACCCCGGCCCCGATAGCGAGGCGCAGCAATTCGCGGTGAAACTTGCCCGGATGCAGCGAGCAATGGGCCGAAAACACCACGCCGCCGAAATAGGCATCGGTGCCCAACTGGCGGCGCTGCTCGGATCGCGGCACGGCAAAGCTTTCGATGCCTTCCTGCTGGCGCAGCTTCTCGGCATCGCGTGTCAACTCCTCGTAATGGCCCGGCGTATGCGCCGCGTGAAAGCGCCCGGCCCGGCGGAAGTCGCAGTCAAGCCCTTCGCGGGCGACGAACTCGCCGATCCAACGCAGCGCATTGGCACCCTCGGCCCGGATGCCCCGCGCCCGCTCCAACCCGAATTTCGCGGCCAGCTTCTCCAGCGAGGGTTTCACGCTGGTGCTGATCTGGCCGCCATTGCGGCTGCTGCACCCGTATCCCGGATCCTCGGCATCGACGACCAGCGTCGAGCGGCCACCGCGCGCCGTGGTCAGCGCGGCACTCAGCCCGGTATAGCCCGCGCCGACAATCAGCACATCGACCCTGGCCGATGGGTGCGTTTGCAAGGCTGGCATGGCGCCGAGCTGATCGTGCCAGAATGGCGTCTGCCTGATGGTCGAAAGTGGCATTGGATTGAACGCGACGCTCCCTACAGCCGCGGCAGGACATGCCCCACCTGCTGGCTCCGATTGAAACGCTAGGCCAATATTGGCTCACAATTCATATCCAATATGACAAAACTTTCAGACCAATCCTAGCGCAGGCCGGGAAGCCCGCCCAGGATACCCATCCCCCTTGCGATATCCTCGGGCGTGGCGCAGCCAAAGCCGAACACGAGACCGGATTGCGAAATCGGGGTCAGGCAGTAGCGCCGCAGCGGTGCCAGCGTGACACCTTGCTGCATGGCCTGCGCGACCACCTCGGCCTCGTCCACGCGCGCATCCAGAAATGCGGGCGTGTGAAACCCGCTGGTCGTCTCTTGCAGGCGGATGCTTTCGGGCAGACCGCGCGCGGCCTCCATCAAGGCCTCGTAACGCGCCTTGTAAAGTTGCCGCATCAGCCGGATATGGGTGGCGAAATGCCCCTCGTCCATGAACTCGGCCACGATCGCCTGCGTCGCGGTCGAGGGCCCGCTGGCCCAGGTGTTGAACATGCCATCAAAGGCTGCGACCATCCGCTCGGGCACCAGCACGAACCCCAGTCGCAACGAGGGAAACAGCGATTTCGAGAAGGTGCCGACATACAGAACCCGCCCATTGGCGTCGATACTGTGCAGCGCCGGGCGCGGCGCGTTGCCAAAGTAGAACTCGCCATCATAATCATCCTCGATGATCAGCGCCTGCGCCTGTTCGGCCGCCTGCAACAGCTCCAGCCGCCGGGGCAGCGACATGACATGGCCCAGCGGCTGCTGGTGTGAGGGCGTGACAAAGGCCAGCCGGAAATGTGGCGCCTTGGCCAGCCCGTCAGACACCACCATGCCTTGCGCATCCACATCCACCGGCACCAGTTCGGCCCCTTCGGACAACAGCGCATTGCGCGCGCCCGAGGCGCCGGGATTCTCCATCCAGACCCGGTCGCCCGGATTGAGCAAGAGCCGCCCGATCAGTGAAAACGCATGTTGCGCGCCCGAGGTGATGAACACCTGCTCGGGGTCACAGCGTATGCCCTTGAGCGCGCTCAGATGGGTGGCAATCGCCCGGCGCAGCGCGGCCAGTCCCTTGGGCTGGCCATAGCCCATGACGTCGCCGCGCCCGCCCCGCAGATGCCGCGCCGACAGCCGTGCCCAATGCGCCATCGGAAAGGCATCGAGCGCGGGCAACGCGGTGACAAAGGCGCGCGGCTTGTGCGGTAACCACGCGCGCTGGGCATAGGCGCCCTGCGCGTGGCTGATGACATAAGACAGCCTGGGCTCGCGACCGGCACTGACCGCCCCCTGACTGGGGGCGGTTACGCTCTGGTCCTCCAGTGTTTCGCTGACATATGTCCCCGCCCCGATGCGCGACACCAGCATGCCTTCGGCCGCCAGCCGGTCGATGGCGTCGATCACCGTTGTGCGCGACACGCCCACCTCCTTGGCCAGCGTCCGGGTCGCCGGCAGCCGCTCACCCGCGCGCAGGGCGCCCGACAGGATCATGTCGCGCAGCGCCATGTAGAGCTGAACGCTGACACTGCGCCTGAGTGTCCGGTCCAGCCGGATCGAGGACAGCAAGGCGCCTGCGGCATGTTTCACGGGCAGCCCCCTTAATTGGTCTGGCGAAAATGTCGAAATGGATATACCTGCCAGCCCGATTTTTCGCCAGCATTTTTGCAATGCCCGTCCGCCCCGGCCGGCCAAAACCGGAAAACCACATGAAGCTTGCCAAACTCGAAACCTTTTCCACCGAATTCGTCTGCTTCGTCCGGGCCACCGCCGAGGACGGCGCGCAGGGCTGGGGACAGGTGGCGCCCTATTACGCCGACATCACCGCGCAGGTGCTGCACCGGCAGGTCGCACCCTATGCGCTTGGGATGGACTGCACCGACATTGACGCCATGCTCGACATCGTGCGCGACCGCGAGCACAAGTTCCCCGGCTCTTACCTGCGCCGGGCGATGGGCGGGGTCGACACCGCGCTCTGGGACATGCACGGGCGGCGCGCGGGCAAGCCGGTCTGCGAGTTGATCGGCGGCACGCCCGGACCGGTGCGCGCCTATGGCTCGTCGATGAAACGCGACATCACGCCGGTGGACGAGGCCGCGCGCCTCACCCGCCTGCGCGACGAACTGGGCTTTGACGCCTTCAAATTCCGCATCGGCGCCGAGGTCGGCCGTGACCGGGACGAATGGCCCGGCCGCACCGAAGAGATCGTGCCGACCATGCGCCGCGCCATGGGCGACGATGTGGCGCTGCTGGTCGATGCCAATTCCTGCTACTCCCCCGCCCGCGCCATCGAGGTGGGACGGATGCTGGAACAGCACGGCATCTCGCATTACGAGGAACCCTGCCCCTATTGGGAATTCGCGCAGACCCGCGAAGTGACCGAGACGCTCGACATCGACGTCACCGGCGGCGAGCAGGATTGCATGATGGAGCGCTGGGAAACGATGATCCGCGATCGCGTGGTCGACGTGCTGCAACCCGATATCTGCTATCTGGGCGGCCTGTCGCGCACCCTGCGCGTGGCCCGCATGGCCGATGCCGCCGGGATGCCGATCACCCCGCACGCGGCCAACCTGTCGATGGTGACGCTGTTCACCATGCACCTGCTGCGCGCGATCCCCAATGCCGGGAAATACCTGGAATTCTCGATCGAGGGGCTGGATTACTATCCCTGGCAGGACGGGCTGTTCCTGTCCGATCCCTATGTCATCACCGATGGCCAGGCCACGGTCACCGACGCCCCCGGCTGGGGGGTCGAGATCAACCCCGACTGGCTGGAGCGGTCGGAATACCGGGTCAGCAGCGCGGGCTGATCCCTGCCCGGCGGCGGGGCATCGGCCCTGTCATCTCAGGCAGTCAGAAACGCTGCCAGTGCGTCAATCGCCCGCCCCAGGTCCAAGGCCGAAGCGTATTCCTCGGGCTTGTGACTGACGCCATCCCGGCATCTGACGAACAACATGGTCATCGGGCAGAGATCAGCCATGGCCGAGGCATCATGCGTCGCACCCGATGGCAGCGACAGACCGCGCATCCCGACCGCCTGCGTGGCGGCGGCCAGCCGGGCCCCAAGCGCGCTATCGCAAGGCTGCGCCGCCTGCGCATAGGTCAGCTCCGCCTCGACCCGCAGGTTGCGCCCCGCCGCAAGGTCGCGGGCAAACCGGTGCAGCGCTTCGCCCGCCCGACGGCGGGTGTCATCATCGGGCGAGCGGAATTCCGCGCTCATCCTGACCCGGCGCGGCACCGCGTTGACCACGTTCGGTTCAACCGTGAGCGCACCGACCGTGGCACGCAGGCCTGGGGTCGTCTCGCCCAACCGGGCCACCTCGGTCACAAGGGCCGCCGCCCCGACCAGCGCATCGCGGCGCCCCTCCATCGGCAGGGTTCCGGCATGGCCGGTCTCGCCGGTCAGCACGATCTGGTGGCGTTCGATGCCACAGATGGCGGTCACAACTCCAAGGGCCTGATCCTCGGCTTCGAGCACCGGGCCCTGTTCGATATGGGTTTCCACAAAGCCAAGCACCGCCGCGGGATCGCGGGCCAGCGTGGTGATCCGGTCGGGGTCAAGCCCGAACTCTGACATCGCCATGCGCAAGCTGATCCCCTGAGCATCCAACATCGACAGAACCTCGGGATCAAAGGTTCCAGCCAGAGCGCGTGACCCGACAAGGGCGGTGGGAAAGCGCACCCCCTCTTCATCGGCAAAGGCCAGAACCTCGACCGCGAACGGCAGGTCAACCCCTTCTTCCGCCAGTTTTTCCACGGCCAGCAGCGGCAGCACCACGCCCATGATGCCGTCAAATGCACCGCCTTGGCGCACCGAGTCCTGATGCGACCCCATCAGAAGCGTAAGCGCCCCCGGCGGTCCCGCACGGCGGCCGATCAGGGTACCGGCATCATCCAGCGTCACCGCAAGGCCCGCCGCCCGCATCCGCGCCTCCAACAGGTCCAGCGCCGCGCGATGCTGCGGCGTGAACGGCAGGCGGGTCACTCCCGGCCCCGGTTCGGAACAGGCGGCAAGATCGGCCAACAGGGCCTCGGCCCGCTTTCCCCAGTCAGTCAAGTACCCGCTCCCTGTCGGTCATGACCGGCACCTGCCGCGCCCAGTCCGCGTATTCGCCGGTGGTGGCCTTGCCATGCAACTCCTGCAAGGCGCCGATCGGATCCTCGGGGTGGTGGTCGATGCGCAGGGTCAGCGGCGGCCTGTCGGGGTGCAGCACGAGAAGCGCGGCAGAGAGCAGGCCACGGAAATCACCACCCGCGTCACGCGCGGCGGACAGGGCGGTCAGCAGACGTTGCGCGAAATCGCGATCCGCATCGGCGAAAGAAGTCGTCATGGCGCCAAGAACGGTTTCGTTTCCAAGCATGTTCCCGGTGGCAATCCCGTCTTCGAAGGTCAGCGCGCCCTTGACGTCCTGGTTGCTGGCGCCAGTGAAGCTGGCGGCGGCGCCGGACAGGTCCATCGCGGCCAGTTGTCGATAGGCACGCCCCCGGTCGGGAGCGATGACCTCGGCCACCGCCCGCTCGGGGTCCGCCCCGTCACGCATGCGCAGCAAGACCTCCTCCCCCCAGAAGGTCGAGGGGGCGGCACCCTGGCTGGCGGACATGCCGGCACGCAGGTCCCCGCGCAGCACCCAGCCGCCGACACAAAGACTTCCGGTTGCGGCGGCGCCTCCGATGGCGCCGGTTACGGGGTCGCGTGCGAGAATCGAAAACGTCATGCCTCACCTTAATCGGACTTCGTCGAATTATCATGATAAATTGACGATTGCAATTTATCATGATAAATAAGCCCGCAGAATATCAACAGGGAGAACATGAGATGACGCTATTTTCCTGGACCCGCAGGGGCCTGATGGCCGCCGTCGGGGCAGCCCTTGTCGCGGGCGGCCTTGGCGGACCTGCGACCGCGCAGACCCCGCCCGGCGTTCTGATCGTCGGCCAGATCGCGGAGCCGAAGTCGCTGGACCCGGCGGCGGTGACAGCGGTCAACGACTTTCGCATTCTGGTGAATGTTTACGAGGGCTTGACCCGCTACAAATCCGGCACGCTGGAGGTCGAACCGGCCCTGGCGACCGGTTGGGAGATCAGCGAGGACGGCACCCAATACACCTTTACCCTGCGCGAGGGTGTGACCTTTCACGATGGCACGCCGCTCAACGCCGAGGCGGTGAAGTTCAACTTTGACCGGATGCTGGACGAATCGCACCCCTATCACGACACCGGGCCGTTCCCGCTGTCGTTCTTCTTTGGCGCGGTGACGGCGACCGAGGTTGTCGATGACATGACCGTCAGGTTCACCCTGAACGCGCCTTATGCGCCCTTCCTGTCCAATCTCGCCTATCCCACCGGCCTGATCGTCTCGCCCGCCGCGGTTGCCGCGCATGGCAAGGAGTTCGGCCGCAACCCCTCGGGCACCGGGCCGTTCAAATTCGCCGAATGGCGCTCGAACGAGGCAGTCGTGGTGGAGCGCAATGACGCCTATTGGGGCGATCCGGCAGGCACCCAGGCCGTGGTGTTCCGTCCGATCACCGATGCCAATACCCGCGTGGCCGAGATGCTGGCCGGGGGGATCGACATGATGGTCGAGGTGCCGCCCACCTCGCTGGGCCAGTTCCAGGGCGACAGCTTCAGCGTGGCCGAACAGGCGGGTCCGCATGTGTGGTTCCTGATCCTGAACGCCAAGGAAGGCCCGTTTGCCGACAAGCGGGTCCGTCAGGCGGCGAATTACGCGATCAACAAGGAAGCGATCGTGAATGACGTGCTCGAAGGCACCGCGACCGTGGCCGCCGGGCCGACGCCGCCCGCCTTTGCCTGGGCCTATAACGAGGCGCTCGACCCCTATCCCTATGACCCGGAGAAGGCCAAGGCGCTGATCGCCGAGGCGGGGGCCGAAGGAGCGGAACTGACCTTTTTCGTGACCGAAGGCGGGTCGGGGATGCTCGACCCGGTGCCGATGGGGACCGCCATTCAGGCCGATCTCGAAGCGGTCGGGTTCGACGTCAAGATCGAGACCTATGAGTGGAACACCTTCCTGGGCGAAGTGAACCCGGGTCTGGAAGGCAAGGCGGACATGGCCGAAATGGCCTGGATGACCAACGATCCCGACACCCTGCCCTATCTGGCGCTGCGGTCCGAGGCCTGGCCCGACAAGGGCGGTTTCAACTCGGGCTATTACGCCAATCCGAAAGTAGATGAACTGCTGGAGGCGGCGCGCACCGCGACCGATCAGGCAGAGCGCGCCCGGCTCTACCGCGAGATGCAGACCATCGTGCAGGAAGATGCACCCTGGGTCTTTGTCGCCAACTGGAAACAGAACGCGGTAACCAATGATCGGGTCACGAATTTCGGTCTGGAACCGTCCTTCCTGTTGCACCTGCAAGGCGTCGTGAAAAACTGACGCAATTTGCTCCGGGCGCCACGCACGCCCGGAGCGCACCGTCGGAATTTTGCAAAAATTCCGGACCGGAAAAATCGAATTTTTCCGATCCGTTTTCCGGTACGGAAAACGGCATGATGACAGAGCGGGGGCGCGGATGGCCGGTTATATTCTGAAACGACTGATCTCGGCGCTTCCGGTTCTACTGGGGATCACGATCATCGTGTTTCTGATCATGTCGTTGATCCCCGGCGATCCGGCGACCGCGATCCTGGGCTCTTACGCCACACCTGAGAATGTCGAAAAGCTGAACCGGGACCTTGGCTTGGACAAGCCCATGGTACAGCGGTATTTCATCTGGCTCGGCAACATGCTGACCGGGGATTTCGGGCGCTCCTTCTCACTTAACCGGCCCGTGCTCGACGAGGTGGTCGAGCGGTTCAATGCCACGCTGATCCTGGCCGGGACCTCGTTTGTCCTGTGCTCGGTCCTGGGCATTCTCGCCGGTGTCGTCTCGGCCGCCCGTCAATACGGGCTGGCCGACAAGGCAATCACCTTCGTGGTGCTGATCGGCATCTCGGTGCCGTCCTTCTTTCTGGGCATGATGATGATCCTGCTCTTCGCGGTGAACCTGCGCTGGCTGCCGGTCAGCGGCATGTACGCGATCTATGGCGGCGGCGACCTGCCCGACCTGATCAACCACCTGATCATGCCGGCGCTGGCGCTGGCCGCCGTCGCCACCGGTGTGATCGCGCGGTTGTCGCGTTCGGCCATGCTCGAGGTCTTGCGGCAGGATTACATCCGCACCGCCCGCGCCAAGGGCGTTCCCGAACGGCGCGTGATCATGGGCCATGCGCTGCGTGCGGCGATGGTTTCAATCATCCCGGTGCTGGGTATCCAGGCCGGGTTCGTCCTGTCGGGCGCCGTCTATATCGAGATCGTGTTCCAATGGCCCGGTGTGGGTCGCATGCTGGTCGACGCGATCCTCAAACGCGACCTCTTGCTGGTGCAGGGCGGTGTCGTCTTCGTCGCCGCCTGCTATGTGCTGTTCAACATTGCGGTCGACGTGGCGCAGAGCCTGCTGGACCCGAGGATCAAGACATGAGCGCGTTTCTCAAGCTTCTGTTCCGCAACCGGCTGGCGGCCATGGGCGCGGTGGTGCTGGCGGCAATCCTGTTGCTGGTGCTGATCACGCCGATCCTGCCCTTGCAGGACCCGGATGTGACCGCCACCGCCGACCGGTTCAAGCGCCCCTTTACCGACGGCCACCTGCTGGGCACCGACCATCTGGGCCGTGACCTGCTCAGCCGCCTGCTGCACGGCACCCGGCTCAGCCTTGCGGTGGGCATCGCGGCAGCACTCATCGCCGCCACCATCGGATCGGCCATCGGGATCATCGCGGGCTATTTCGGCGGGCGCACCGACAATATCATCATGCGCGGCGTCGATATGTTGATGGCCTTTCCCTATATCCTGCTGGCGCTGGCCATCGTCGCCGCGCTTGGACCCGGGCTGATGAACGCGCTGATCGCGGTGGCGGCCGTCAATGTCCCCTTCTTCGCGCGCAACATCCGGGGCATCACCGTGGGCCTCGCAGGGCGCGAGTTCATCGACGCGGCGCGACTGGCGGGCATGGGACATGCCCGCATCATCCTGACCGAGCTTCTGCCCAATGTCCTGCCGGTCATCATCATCGCCATGTCCACCACGGTGGGCTGGATGATCCTGGAGACCGCCGGGCTCAGCTTTCTCGGGCTGGGTTCGCAACCGCCGCAGGCCGATCTGGGCTCGATGCTGGGCGAGGCACGCTCGGCGATGATCTCGCATCCGCATACCTCGATCGTGCCGGGGGTGATGATCTTTCTCATCGTCATGTCCGTCAACCTGCTGGGCGACGGGGTGCGCGACGCGCTGGACCCGCGGCTGCGGTCAGGCGCGCTCAGCCGCCCACGCGCCACCACGCTGGTGGATCGCAAAGGTGACATCCCCGCCGCCACCGACGACCTGCTGGCCATTCAGAACCTGCAAACCGAGTTCCACGTGGGCAAACGCATCTATCGCGCCGTGGGCGGCGTGTCGCTGGCGGTGAAGCCTGGCGAGTGCCTGGGTGTGATCGGCGAAAGCGGCTCTGGCAAGTCGGTCACGGCTTTGTCCGTCATGGGTCTGGTCGCCTCGCCCCCCGGTGTGATCACCGGTGGCGCGGTGCGGTTTCAGGGCGAGGATCTGATTGGCGCGCCTTATGAAGCCCTGAGGCAAAAGCGCGGCGACCGGGTCGCCTATATCTTTCAGGATCCGCTCTCCACCCTGCATCCGCTCTACCGGATCGGACAGCAGCTGGCCGAGGCGATCCAGTCGCATCACCGGATAACGAAGGCCGATGCCCGCGCCCGCGCCATCCAGCTGCTCAAGGATGTGCGCATCCCCAATGCCGAGGCGCGGGTGGACAACTACCCGCACGAGATGTCGGGCGGTATGCGCCAGCGGGTCGGCATTGCCATGGCACTGGCCAACGAACCGGATGTGATCATCGCCGATGAACCCACCACCGCGCTCGATGTGACCGTGCAGGCGCAGATCCTGTCGCTGCTGGATGATCTGCGCCGCGACCGGGGGCTGGCGATTGTCTTCATCACCCATGATTTCGGTGTTGTCGCGCAGCTCTGCGACCGGGTTGCGGTGATGTATGCGGGCCGCATCGTCGAAGAGGGGCCGACCCGGGCCGTGCTCGACGCGCCTGCCCATCCCTATTCCAAGCGACTGATCGCCTGCGTGCCCGAACTGGGCGGCGGGCGGCGTGAACTGGCGGCCATTCCCGGCCTGCCGCCGGTGGTCGACAACCTGCCGGCCGGCTGTGCCTTTGCCCCGCGCTGCGACAGGGCGCGCGACACCTGCCGCACTGGCGAAATCGCACTAGCGGGTGCTGCATCCCGCGCGGTCCGCTGTCTCTATCCCGAGGAGGCGATCTGATGACCGCGTTGAAGGTGCACAATCTGGCCAAGACCTTCCCGCTGGGAAAGCCCCTGTTCCGCCCCGCCCCGCCCGGTGTACGCGCGGTGCGCCCCATGAGCTTTGAGGTCGCCACCGGCGAAACCCTGGGCGTGGTGGGCGAGTCCGGCTGCGGCAAGTCCACCCTGGCGCGGATGCTGGTTGGGCTGCTGGACCCCACCGAGGGCCGTATCGAGATCGAGGGGCGCGCGCTCGACAATGCGGACCCGGCGGTCTTTGGCAGGCTGATCCAGTACGTGTTTCAGGACCCGCAAAGCTCACTCAACCCGCGCAAGACCATTCGTCAGGTGATGGAAGCGCCTCTCAAGCGGCTGCACCGGATGCCACGCCCCGAGCGCGAGACGCGGATTCGCGAGATCTTTGCCTCGGTCAATCTGCGCGAAGAATTCCTGGACCGCTACCCGCACGAGTTCTCGGGCGGGCAGGCGCAGCGGATCGGCATCGCGCGGGCGCTGGCCGCCAATCCGCGCATCATCATCCTGGACGAGCCGGTCTCGGCGCTGGATGTGTCGGTGCAGGCGCAGGTGCTGAACCTGCTGGCCGAGCTGAAGGCCGAATTCGGGCTGACCTATCTCTTCATCACGCATGACCTGGCCGTGGTCGAGGCGGTCAGCGACCGCATCATTGTGTTGTATTTCGGTGCCGTGGTCGAGATCGGCCGTGCCGAGAGCATCTTTGCAAACCCCCGCCATCCTTATACAAAACTGCTGGCGGACAGCGCGCCGGTGGTGGGCAAGCCTTTGAAGGCGCCGGAGCAGAAAGGATCGGAACTGCCCGATCCGCTCAATCCACCGCCGGGATGCGCCTTTGCCGGACGTTGTCCGCGCGCCACCGAAACCTGCCGCACGACGGTGCCGGAACTGACAGAAATGGGAGAGGATCAACTTGCCGCCTGCCACCACCCCCTCGAAGGCTGAACCCAGGCTCAGCCGCCCCGTGCAGGTCGCCGAGGCGATCAAGGACTGGGTGGTCGAACAGGGGTTGCAGGCCGGAGACCGGCTGCCGGGCGAGGCCGAGTTGATCGAGCGTTTCGGGATGGCCAAGGGCACCATCCGCGAGGCGATGCGCGTGCTCGAGGCACAGGGGCTGATCAAGACCCGCACCGGGCCCGGCGGCGGCAGTTTCGTGCACGAGGTGAGCCGGCAACGCGCCAAGGCGCTGCTGGGCAATTACTTCTATTTCAAGGACTTGACCATCGGCGACATCTATCAGCTGCGCCTGACGCTGGAGCCCGAGCTTGCGGCCTCGCTGGCGGGCAAGCTGTCCGACGAGGTTCTGGAAATGCTGGAACGCAACATCGCCGCCTATTCCGAACCCGCCACCTCGCTGGACGAGGAACGCCGTCAGCATGTCGCCTCGCTGCGCTTTCACGCCATCCTGGCCGAGCAGGCGGCAAACCCGCTGCTGGGCTTCATCATCGATTTCATGGTCAACCTGCTGAGCGACCTCACGGTCTATCGCCGCCTCTACTCACCGCCCAATATCGAGCTTTGGAAGCAGGGCCGCGACCACCAGCGGCAATTGATCGAGGCATTGCGCAACGGCGACGCCACGCAGGCCAGGTCGATCATGTCGGATCACATGCAGACCGCCTGGACCCTGATGCGCCGGCAAGAGGTCGAGATGGAGAACCGGTTCATCTCGGAATAGGGCGTCCGGCGGGCCGGAACGGGTGGCCCGATGTGTCATACCACGCCTTGACCGCCACCGCCGCCAGCGTGATGTCCTCGGCCCCGCCCATGCCGCGATCGTCAAGCCCACCGGCCACCACCGTTACCTCGACCGTTCCAAAGGGGAGCGCCGCCGCCACCGCTTCGACATCCACCAAAGCGGGTTCGGGCACACCGACCGTCACTTCGACCCGCATCCCCGACGGATGACCAAAGGTGTAAAACAGCGTCAGGGAACTGTGCCGGATGGCATCGGAAATGCCGCGCAGCGCCGCCTTGGTATAATCGTGCCCATGCACGTCGGCCCCCATGCCGAGTTCGCAGATCAGCGGTTTCATTGCGCCACCTCGACATCCCAGGACACGGTCACGATGGCATTGGCGATCAGAGTCGTCTGCCCCATCATTTCGACATCCAGCCCGCCCTTGACGGCCTCGGCGCTGACACGGCCCACCGGCGCCTCGGCCTTGACGATTTCCAGATCGACCGTTTCGGGGCGGCCCACCCCGACCCGGATATCGACGATCATCTCGTCCCGCGGCAGATCGAACGCCGCGCCGGCGGTCAGAAAGTTGCGATGCAGGGCATCATGAACCGCGCGGGCGGCGGCCTTGGTGTAATCCTGCCCCTTGAGATCCGTTCCCATACCCATCTGAACGGCGAACTGGGTCTTTGGCATGCTGGTCTTCTCCTGTTGTTCTGTCACGACCTCTTGCTCACAACCGTTGCCCGTCGGCACCGAACAGGTGCAGGCGGCGCATATCCAGACTGACGGTCTGCAAACTGTCCTCGCGCAGCGTTACCTGCCCCGGCACGCGAAGCTTGACGATCTGCCCCCCTGCCCGCGCATTCACGATGGTGTAGCCCCCCAGCGGTTCGACCGAACTGACATGCACCTGAAACGCGGGGTTGCCCTCGGTCTCGCCCAGCCAGATATCCTCGGGGCGCACACCCAGGGTCCCGGTTCCGCCCATCTGCGTCCGGCCGACGATCGTGACATCGCGCGCCAGAACCTCGCTCTGGAAATGCAGCCCGTCCTCGGAGAATGCGCCATGAAAGAAGTTCATCGGCGGCGATCCGATGACCTCGGCCACGGCAAGCGAACCGGGTTCGTCATAGACCTCGTCCGGGGTGCCGATCTGGGCGATCCTGCCGTCGATGATCACCGCCACGCGGTCCGAAATGGCCATCACCTCTTCCTCGTCATGGCTGACATAGACAAAGGTCTGGTTGTTCTCGCGTTGCAGGCGCTTCAACTCGACCCGCATCTCCTCGCGCAGGCGGGCATCGAGCGCGGCGATGGGTTCATCCAGCAGCATCGCCCGGCTCTGCGCGGCAAAGGCACGGCCCAGCGCGATGCGCTGGCGCTCGCCCCCCGACATCTGAGCGGGATTCTTGTGCAGGATATGGCTGACGTGAAGAACCTCGGACACAAGATCGAGCCTTTCCGATATCTCCGCCTCCGAGGCACCGCGCTCTTTCAGCGGAAAGATGATGTTCTCGCGCCCGGTCATATGCGGGAACAGGGCAAGGTTCTGGAACACCATCGAGATGCCACGTGCGGAAACGTCCAGATCCGCCGCGTCGCGACCGGCAAGCTCGACCCGCCCCTCATCCGGCGTCAGCAGGCCCAGCATCAGTTTCAGGATCGAAGTCTTGCCGGTCGATGGCGGCCCGAAGATGCCAAAGAACTCGCCCTGCTCGACCGTCAGGTCGATCGGCCCCAGCGTGAATTCGGGATAGCGCTTGACCGCCTCGATTATCTTGATCGCTTCCATCTTATGCCCCTCCCAGCCTGCGGCCGGTCTCTATGTCAAAGGCCAGGCTTTTGTCCGAGGGCAGGTAAAACGGCACCTCGTCACCGACGCTAAGCCGGTCCAGATCGTCAAAGGCGAGGAACATGGTTTCCTGCACCTGAAGATAGGCCAGCCGCTTGGGCCCGACCCGTTCCAGCACTTCGACCTTGCCATGCATGGGGATGTCGTCGCCGCTGCGTTTCTCGCCGAAATAGATGTCCTGCGGACGCACCCCGAACGAGCCGCCATGCACGCCGGTCGCGCCGGTAAAATCGGCGCGTACCTTTCCCGTCAGCGGAATTTCCGCGCCGCCATGCAGCATCAGCCGCAATTGCCCGCGTTCATCGCGCAGTTCGCCATCGACCAGGTTCATCCGGGGGCTGCCGACGAAATTCGCGACAAAGCGGTTCTGGGGATCGTTGTAGATATCCAGTGGCGCGCCGTATTGCATCAGCCTGCCCTGGTCGATGATGGCGATCTTGTCGGCCAGGCTCATCGCCTCGATCTGGTCATGGGTGACATAGATCATGGTCTGGCCAAACTCGTGCTGAAGCACTTTCAGCTCGGCCCGCATATAGGCGCGAAATCCCGCGTCGAGGTTCGACAAGGGTTCGTCCAGCAGGAAGATCCGCGGCTCGACAATGGCCGAGCGCCCGATCGCCAGTTTCTGCATCTCGTTCACCGAGAGACTGGAGGCGGGTTGATCCAGCCGGTGCGCGATGCTCATCCGGTCGGCCATGGCCCGGACCCGGCGTTCGATCTCGGGTTTGGCGACCTTCTTGACCTCTAGCCCATAGGACAGGTTCCGGTAGACGCTCAGATGGGTGAAGATCGCGTAGTTCTGAAAAACGAAACCAATGTTGCGGTCCTGGATGCGCAGGCCAGACAGGTCCTGCCCGTCGAACAGGATCTGGCCCTGGCTCGGGTCTTCCAGCCCGGCGATCATGTTCATCGTCGTTGTCTTGCCGCAGCCCGACGGCCCCAACAGGGCCACGAACTCCCCCTCTTCGATGTCGATGGAGAGGTCGCGCACTGCGGTGAAATCGCCGAACCGCTTGGTGACGTTCTTTATCTGGATGGATGACATGCGCTTACCCCTGTTTCCTGGCCATGTAGGCAAGACCCTTGGCGGCGATGACGGACAGAACAAACAGGATGGTCAGACCGATCGCGGCCACATAGGACCATTCCAGTTCGCCAAAGGTCTGTTTGTAGAGAAAGACCGAGATGGTTTCGGTCTGCACGCCCGGTCCGCCCTTGGTCATGATGAAGACAAGATCGAAGATCTTGAAACACTCGACCGCGCGCAGCACCAGCGCGATGATGATGACGGTTTTCATCCGCGGCAGGATGATCTTGACGAAGTTCTGCCAATTCGATCCACCCAGGAGCCGCGCCGCAAGAAGCTGGTCGGACGGCACCCCCAGCATGCCCGCAAGCAGGATCAGGAACATCAGCGGCGTCCATTGCCAGATATCGGCAATGATGACCGAGATCATCGCCCGGTTCACATCCGTCAGCCACGAGAACTCGGCCGGAAGACCCAGATGGGCGTTGACCGGCCCGGTGCCCTGGAACAGCAGAAAGAACATCAGCCCCACCACCGCCGGCACGATCATCATCGGAGTCAGCAGGATCGAATAGAACAGCTTGCGCCCCGGAAAACTGTCGATGAACAGATAGGCCAGCGCCATGCCCAGAAAGAACTGGGCCGGGACCGCCACGATCATGATCAACGCGGTGCGCCAGAGCGCGCCCCAGAACCGCGGGTCAGTGATCAGGAACCAATAGTTTTCGCCCCAGTTGAAAATCTCCCAGGCACGGTACCAGGGGATGCCCTCCAGAGGCGTCCACCAGGTGATGCTCAGATAGAGCTGCATGAACAGCGGGAAAACCACGATGAACAAGAGCAGCAGGAAAGTGGGCAGGATGAACCAGAAGCCCATCTTGTTGCCGTCGCGCGCCACGTTTTGCCAGTAGCCGCGCCTTTGGGCGGTGTTGGTTTGATCGGTCATTGTTTCAGTGCTCCGAAGGTCAGGCCACGCACCAGGTGTTTCTGGATCATCAGGCCGAATACGACTGGCGGAATGGCGGCGATGACGCCCAGCGCGGCCTTCATCCCGTACATCTGCCCGCCCATGGCCGAGGTCAGCGTGGCCATGTAGACCGGCAGCGTCACCCATTCCTTCTGCGTCAGGAGAAGCGCCAGCAGGTAATCGGACCAGTTCAGGATGAAGACGAAGAGCGCACAGGTCGCCAGACCCGGTTTCACGATCGGCAGGGTGATGCGGTAGAACACCCGCCAATAGGAACAGCCCGACACGCGCGCGGCATCCTCGATCTCAACCGGTACCTCCTCGAAGAAGGTCTTCATCAGCCAAAAGGCGAAGGGCAACGTGACGATGCCATAGATCAAGGACAGCCCCCACCAGGTGTCGACCGCGCCGATAAAGGCCCACATCACCATGACGGGGATCATGACGGCCAACGGCGGGAACAGCCGCAGTTGCAGCACCGACAGCGGCAGCGATTGCGCCAGTCCGAACCGCACCACCGCATAAGACGACAGCGTCCCGCAGACCACCGCCAGCAGGGTGCCGCAGATCGAGGTCACAAGGCTGGCGATCAGCGGTCCGACGATGGTGCGGTCCAGGCTGACAACCAGGCCTTCGGCCTCGCCATAGAAGATGAATTCGAAATTCTGCCAGGTCGGCTCTTTCGGCAGCCAGGTCAGGCCGGCGACGGTGGTCCATTCCGGATAGGGTTTGAACGCCATCGTGATCATCCACAAGAGCGGATAGAGCACGACCGCACAGGCCAGCAGAACAAGAAGATACTTCAGCGCCAGGGCGCCGGGGGACGGTTTCATTGGACTCTCCCAGAATTTGCGCAGGGTGCCGGGGGCAAGACCTGCCGCCCCCGGCACGCCGGCGGATCACGCCGGATCGACGATGCTGGGCCAGGTCGCGCGGCTGGCCTTGATGGCATCGATGATGCCGTTGCGCTTTTGCCGCTTGATGATGCGTTCCCATTTGGACTGCGCGGCATCGATTGCCTCTCGGGCGGTCTTCTGCCCGGTGATGGCGGCCTGGAGTTCCTCGTCCAGCGCATTGTCCAGCGCGGTCTGCCCGGCAAAGTTGATCGAGGGAACAGACCGGGCGATGGTCGCGGGGATCGTCTCCATCGAATAGGGCTGGTAGCTATGCGCCACGAGCGGCTCCTTGAAGTTCGCCTGCTGGAACGGGTCGAAGTAGCCGCCGGGATTGCCGGCCATCCAGGTATAGGTGCGGGTCGAGCTGAGCCATTGCAGGAACAGATAGACCGCCTCGGGGTGTTTCGACTGCGACGAGATCCAGGCGGTGATGCTATAGTAGAGCACCGAGCGACGGTTGATCTGATCGCCAAACCGACGCCCGACCGGCAGGTGGCTGCCGATCATGCCCGTGGCCTTGGATTTCGGCGTGCCGTCGGGATGGAACCCGTCACCGAACTTCACCAAGTTGGTATAGATCGCCGTATGCGGGATCTGCAGGTTCCACATGGTCGCATAGGCTTCGGCCCAGGTGAAGGTCAGCGCGTCCGGCGGGCTCCATTCAAAGGAACGCACGTGTTCCTCAGCACATTGGATGCCCAGGTCGCTGTTCAAATTGGGGTTCCCGTCCTCGTCGAAGAAGTGGTGGTTCGGGAAATCCATTGAGGCGAAGCGCGCATAGAAGGTGGCCAGGCCCCAGAACGGGCTCATCAGGTTTCCGTTGCCATACATCGGGCCATTGCCGAAATCCTTGCCGGTGAAGAATTTCGAGATCCTGTCGACTTCGTCCCAGGTGTCAGGCGTTTTCAACGCGTGCCCGGTTTCGGATAGGAAGGCCTCCTGTACGCGTGGGTCTTCGTAAAGCCCCTTGAGATAGAACCAGGTCTGATAATCGCCATCGAGCGAGAAGGAATAGTAGTCGCCCGCGTAGGTATACAGGAGCTTCTCGTTCTCAGGCGTCGTCGTGCCGCGTTCGGGATCGCCCCAGTCCGGCTGGTACTTGGCCACGAAGTCGGAGCAGTTCACCGCCCCGCCCGACGACACCAGATCACCGGTCGAATTCCACGGGCCGGTATAGATGTCGAAGGTGCCGCCACCGGTGGTCACATCCTGCATCACCTTCTTGAAGATATCCTCGGCCGGGGCACCGATGATGTCGATCTCGATCCCGGTCTCGCGCTCCCAGACCTCCTTGGCCGAGGGCGCGCCCTCGGGGAACGGGTTGGTGATCTGGCCGATGGCGCCATCGGTCAGCAGCATCGAGATCTTGGTGGGTGCCTTGCCCGCAGCCTGAAGCGCCTTGATCCCCTCGATCGCGCGGCCCTCGGACATGGTGTTGTTGTACTGGAACCGTTCCGCCCCGTCGAAACCGGTCGGCCCGCCGGTCATGCCCGCGGCAAAGCCATTGGCAAGGGACGGCGACGCGATGAACGACCCCAACCCACCCAAACCGGCCGCGGCTGCGGCGGCAGACGTATTTTGCAGGAATGCCCGGCGCGTCGGGTGCGTCAGGCTGTTTGAAATGGTTTTCATTGTTTCCTCCCTGTTCGGCATTCAGATATTGCCAAAGGGAGTTAAGCAACGAGCGTGCCAGTTCCTGAAAAGTCAGAAAACCACGGCACAAGCCATTGTTATTGAGAGATTATCTGCTCGGGAAGATCCTCGACACCGACCATGCCATCATTGCTCAGCGCCAGACAGAGTTCGAACACGCTGATCATTTCGCGGATGTTTCCGGGCCAGTCATACCTCATCAGCGCCTCTTCCGCCGCCCTGGAGAAGCGCATCGGCACCCCATCCGAAACCAGTGCGGCGATCTGGCGGATGATCCAAGACTTGTCCGTCCGGTCCCGCAAGGCCGGAATGCCCAGAACCACGCCGTTCAGCCGATAATAGAGATCCTGGCGGAACTGCCCGGCATCCACCAGGGACTTGAGCTTGCGATGCGAGGCCGAAATGACCCGGATATCCACCGGAACCGGCTTGGTCGCGCCGACGGGCATCACCTCTTTCTCGGCCAGCACCCGAAGCAGACGCGCCTGCAACACAAGCGGCATGTCCCCGATCTCGTCCAGGAACAGCGTGCCGCCATTGGCCTGTTCGATCAGGCCCTTCTTGCCCTTGGCATGGGCGCCGGTAAAGGAATTGGGTGCATAGCCGAACAATTCGCTTTCGATCAGGGCCTCGGGCAAGGCCGCGCAATTGATGGCAATGAAGGGTCCCTTCTTCTTGCGCGAGGCGTGCAGGGCCTTGGCGACGTATTCCTTGCCGACACCGGTCTCGCCCTCAAGGATGATGCTGATTTGCTTGTCGACGATCCTCGCCGCCTTTTCAGCAAGGCTCCGCATGACGCGGTCGCCGCCATGGATCGCGGCCAACGGTTCAGGCAGGGCCGAGCGCAACGGCGCGCGCTCTCGGCGTTGCGGCGCTTGCGCATCGGCAAAGATGACCTGGCCGTCAGACAGTTCCAGCGCCTGTTCGCCCGGCGTCTCGGCCCCGATCAGGCAAGGTATATCGTTGAAATCAAATTCGAAAATTTCCTCAAACGGTTTCCCGATGAAACATTGCGGGTTCGGTTTTTCCTGTCCCTGTATCTGGCCGAACAACTTATGCGCGCCATGGGTCAGGCCCGAAATCGTTCCATCCGGCGCCACCGAAATCGCGCAGCTGGGATCGACCCCCAGGAATTCGGAAGTGCGGTTCAGACGCAGGATCCAGTCCGAGCGGCGCGAACTCATCAGGTTGGCCAGTTCGATGCGGCGCACACAGGACTTGACGACTTCCAAAGTCAGGGCCTGGCTGTATTTCTCGGTGGGCGACATCAGCAAAGACACATCCAGCGCGCCGATCAGCGACCCGTCGGAATGATAGATCGGCGCGGCGGTACAGCTAAGCGGCGTATGCGCCATGTCGAAATGGTCGGTCTGGTGAATGACGATCGCCTCACCCGATGTCAGGCAGGCGCCGACGCCGCAGGTGCCGGCATTCTCTTCGCTCCACTCGGACCCGATATAGAGGCCCGCGCGTTTCAATTCCCGGTCGACCTTTTCGTCGCCGATGAAATCCACCGTCACGCCCTTGGCATTCACCAACAGCAGGACATAGCCCATCGAGTTTACGCGGCGATAGAGGTCCTCCATCCCGAACCGCGCGATCGACATCAGATCCTCGGCTTCCTGCTGGTGCTGGCGCAGGACGTTCTCGGGAAGAATGCGCGCCTCGCCCTTGTGTTCGGGGTCGAGATTATAGTCGTTCAGACAGCGCAGCCAGGATTGCACAACCTCGGGGTCGCGCGAGGTCTGTTTGCCTTCGGCGGCGGAAACGATTTCCTGCACATGGCGCGCAAAAGCGATTGACTGATCCATGACGGCGCCCCTCCCAAAGCGTCGGCTCTGGCACCAGCTTGCGCTGAGGCGCTGCCGGTGACAGGCCCGAAACTATCAATAAATAAAGGGCAAAGCGAGTCTTTTGAGGTCGTAGAACCGATACCGACAGGCCGCCGCCGCAGGGCAGACGGCCCAGTCGGGCGATCACCTCATAGCGCGGCGAGCACGTTGGCCGAACCGCTGACCGTCACCCCGCCAGCGTCGGGTTCGACCGCCATCCAGACCACGTCGCCATCGCGGATCACCGCCGCGTAGCGCTGCGTGCGCAGGCCCAGCCCCAGTTCCGTCAGATCAAGGATCTGGCCCATCGCGCGGGTAAAGCCCAGACCACCATCCGCCACGAACTGCACCGCATCGGGCGGTTGCATCCGGTCTGCCCAGGCCTTGACCACAAAGAAGTCGCTGGTGGCAAGAATGATGATCTCGTCCACCCCGGCCGCGCCAAGGGCCTGCGCGTCGCGCAGATAGCCCGGCACATGATCGTCCGAACAGGTCGGCGTGAATGCCCCCGGAACCCCTACCAGAACAACGGTTTTCCCCGCCGAGCGGGCAGCGAGATCGATCTGTCCGACCTCTCCGCCCGAAAGTTGCTGCACGGGTATCGATGGCAGTCTCGTTGCTGTTTTCATATCATCCTCGGCAAAGGCCAGAATATCGTCAAAGCTGATCAAAGGCGTCCAGGGCCTTTGCCGCATACACGGTGCCCGGCCCCCCCGACATCTCGATGGCAACCGCCAGAACCTCGATCAGCGTGTCGCGTTCGGCCCCGTGGGACTTGGCCTCGTTGACATGGTAAAGGATGCAATCCTCGCATCCCCGCGCCGCGGCGACGGCGACCGCGATCATCTCTTTCATCGCGGTCGAGACCTGGCCCTCGCGCACCGCCGTATCGCTGAGGGTCTTGAAGGCCATCATGGTTTTCTGATCGGCCTTGAACAGACCCATCAGCCGTTTGTTGGCATGTGCCAACTTCTCTTTTTGTGCACTCATTTGGAAGCCTTTCGGGAAGATTGGAGGCCCGCCCGGCATAGAGGAGTCCGGGCGGGCACGGGTGGGTCAGAGATGATCGAAGATCAGCTCGTTGACCCGGGAGGCGTTTTCCATCTGGACCATGTGGCCCGTACCCTCGACAACGGTGACGCGGGCACCCGGGATGGAGTTGGCGTGAGTTTGCGGGATCACCGCGTCCTCTGCGCCCCAGATTACCTGGACCGGACCGCTGAAGCCGGACAGGCCAGCGGCGATCCCGGCGGCTTGCCGGCCGTCGGCAAAGAGGTTGCCCCTGAGCGCCTCGAGAAAGCTTTGCACCCCGTCCAGCCGCTTGTATTTCAGCAGGTCGTCGACCATGGCGCGGCTGACCAGGCTCTGATCGGCAAAGAGGTCCTTCAACACCGGTTTCAGATCGCGACGGCTGGCCGCCCCGACGAACCCGTCGATATAGCCGCTGTTGATCTCATCCCCCAGTCCGGCGGAACAGATCAGGCTGAGCGATGCGACGCGGCCCGGATGGTCGATCGCCACCTGCCCCGAGACCAGCCCGCCCATCGAATGGCCGACCAGGTGCGCCTTGTCGATGTTCAGATGGTCCATCAGTTGCACCACCGCATCGACCATCGTGCCAAGGCCCGGATTGTCCACCGCCTTGACCGACTGTCCATGTCCGGGCAGGTCCAGCGCATGAACCGGCGCCTTTTCGGCCAGCGCGTCGATGTTGAACAGCCAGTTGTCCAGATCGCCGCCAAAACCGTGGATCAGGATGACCGGCACGCCCTCGCCTTCGCGCGTCGTATAGCGGATGCGCCCCACGGCCAGATCGGCGAATTCATGCGCCGGGCCGGTGTCTTCATCCTCTTCCACAACCGGCATCTCGAAAGCGTCGACATAGGCGTCGACCTCGGCGTCACTGACGCTTTCGGGGGCGAGAACCCCCAAGAGCGCGCGCACCGGATAGACCTCGCCCGCCTGACCCACGCGCCGCCGCAGGAGGCCGCCATCGGCGGCCTCCACGACATTTGCGATCTTGTCGGTCTCGACATCCATGATCTCGTCGCCGGGGCTGATCTCGGTGCCTTCCTCGACATGCCAGGCCGCAAGGGTGCCTTCGCGCATGGAAAGGCCCCATTTCGGCATGAGGATCGGCGTAATCAGATCGCTCATCCCCTCAGGCCCCCATGGTCTTGCGCACCGCCGCCGCGATCCGGTCGGGCGACGGGATGTAGAGGTCTTCGAGCGCGGGCGAAAACGGCACCGGCGCATGCGGCGCGGTGACCATTCCGATGGGCGCCTTGAGGGCGCCGAAGGCGTCCTGCGCCACGCTGGCCGAAACATCGGCAGCGATGGAACAGCGCGGGTTGGCCTCGTCCACACAGACCAGGCGGCCGGTATTCTCGACGCTTTCGATCACCGTATCCATGTCGATGGGGCTGAGCGTGCGCAGGTCGATCACCTCGACGTCGATACCTTCCTTCTTCAGCGTTTCGGCAGCAGCCAGCGAGTTGGGCACCATCAGGCCATAGGTCACGATGGTCACGTCGCTGCCTTCGCGGGCGATGCTCGCTTCACCGAAGGGGATGGCATAGGGCTCCTCCGGCACATCGCATTCCGAGGCATAGAGGTTCTTGTGCTCGAGGAAGATCACCGGATCGTTGTCGCGGATCGCCTGGATCAAGAGGCCCTTGGTGTCATAGGCGTTCGAGGGGCAGACCACCTTCAGACCCGGAATATGGGTGAAGATCGGGGTCAGCATCTGGCTGTGCTGGGCCGCCGCGCGGAAGCCCGCGCCGCACATCGCCCGGATCACCACCGGCGTTTCCGCCTTGCCGCCGAACATGTAGCGGAACTTGGCCGCCTGGTTGTAGATCTGGTCGAGGCAAACACCCATGAAGTCGATGAACATCAGTTCCGCCACAGGGCGCAGGCCACAGGTCGCCGCCCCGATGGCCGCGCCGACATAGGCGCTTTCCGAAAGCGGCGTGTCGATCATCTGTTTCGGGTGCTTGTGGTAAAGCCCTTTCGAGACCCCCAGAACCCCGCCCCAGGCATCATCCTCGCCCGCCGCACCAGCGCCGCCGACGATGTCTTCGCCCATCATGATCACCGTGGGGTCGCGGGTCATTTCCTGATCCAGCGCCTCGTTGATCGCGTCTTTCATGCTCAATGTACGTGCCATTTTCTCTCTCCTTTCTCGTGTCAGCGCGTGTCAGTAGGACACGTACACATCGGTGGTCAGGTCTGCGGGGGTGGGCAGCGGGGCGGCCTTGGCCTCGGCCACGGCGTCCTCGATCAGGGTCATGACCTCGGCGTCGATGGCGTCCATCTCGGCATCGGTCAGAACACCGGCCTCGGTCACCTTGGCGCGGAAGATCTTGAGGCAGTCGCGGTTCTTGCGGTTGTCCTCGTTCTCGCCCGGCGCGCGATAGGTCTGGGCGTCGCCCTCGAAATGGCCGAAGAAACGGATCATCTTGCATTCCAGCAGGGTCGGCCCGCCGCCTTCACGGGCGCGCTTGACCACCTCGCCCGCGGCTTCGTAGACGGCAAAGAAGTCGGTGCCGTCGACGGTGATGCCCGGCATGCCGAAACCGGTCGCGCGGTCGACATAGCTGTCGGAGGCAACCGCGTAGTCGACGCTGGTCGATTCCGCGTATCCGTTGTTTTCCACCACGAAGATCGCAGGCAGGTTCCAGATCGCGGCGAGGTTCATCGATTCCAGCACCGTGCCCTGGTTCGAGGCGCCGTCGCCGAAGAAGGTGATACCCACACCGTCATGGCCGAGCTTCTGCGCTGCCAGCGCGGCACCACAGACCAGCGGCGCACCGGCGCCGAGGATGCCGTTGGCCCCCATCATGCCCTTGGACAGGTCGGCGATATGCATCGACCCGCCCTTGCCCGCGCAGGATCCGGTCGCCTTGCCGTAGATTTCGGCCATCATGCCCTTGACGTCCACGCCCTTGGCGATGCAGTGGCCATGGCCCCGGTGGGTCGAGGCGATGCGGTCATGATCCTGCAGATGCATCATGATACCGACGCCTGCGGCCTCTTCGCCCGCGTAAAGGTGGACAAAGCCCGGAATGTCGCCCCGGCCGAAATCGACATGCAGGCGCTCTTCGAATTCGCGGATCGTCTTCATCCGGCGATAGGCTTCAAGAAGCCCGTCTTTTTCCAGTGGGAACGGGTTGCTCATGAGATCCTCCCTTATGGCTGAGCAGTACGCAGCGTCTCGGACGCTGCGCGGGTGAGAAGCCCGTGCCGGGCCGCGTAGGCCATGCAATCGGGCACGTTGACAGTGCGAAAGGCGTCGGTCTGGAGACGGATGCTGACATCGCAGGTCTCGCTGAAGGTCAGTTCGCGTTCACCATCGAGCGCGAAGGACCCCGCCGAAACACCGGGCAGATAGACGGTATCGGGCAGAATGCGTTCGACGCCACCGATGCCGACCTCTTCGATCAGGCCCGGCGCGATGGGCGCTGTCAGCCGGGTCTTGGCCGTCTCCAGCGGCATCAGGCGCACGCGCCTGCCCTCGGGTGTCTGCCGGTCGAGCGGCGCCAACAGCCCGATGATCGACGACATGCCTATCCCGTCGGGCCGACCGAAGGTGACGAAAAGGTCGCGGAAATTCGCTGTTTTCCAGATTGCCCGCGCCCCGATGAAGCGTTCGGACACCACGGCCACATCGACCAGTGCGATCTCGCGCTGGTCGTTGACGCGCACCTCCAGCCGCTTGTTATAGGAATAGGCGTATTCGCAAGGCACCTGCCCGGTGACCGCCAGCCCCACCGCCAGGCCGGTGATCGTCGGTTCGCGCAGCTCGGGGAAGGCGTTGTTGGTGCCAGTGGACACGCCCGCGATGGGCGTGTTGCCACAGCGCGAGACGACGACACGGTTGGTGCCGTCGCCCCCCAGCACGACAATCGCACCGACCCCCTGATCATGCATCTGCCGCGCCGCCTCGGCGCTGTCGTCAGAGGTGCAGGTCACCGGCATATCCAGATAGCTGACACGCGGAAACCTCAGATGCCCCAGCCGCGCTTCACGGTCTATGGTCCGCATCAACTGGGTGCGGATACCGCCGTTCTCGGGCATGATCACGACCTCTTCGACGCCGGTGGCCATAAGCCCGGTCAACATGCGGAGCACGATATTGGCCCGGTCGTTGATCGGCAGGTTGCCCGCATGGCTGACGATCCGCCGGATGTCGCGGGCCGAAACGGGGTTGGCGATGATGCCGACTTTGGTCATGGGGGCGGTCTCCTTTCGCTACTGACAAGCAACGATCGTGCCAAACCGGGCAAACAGGCTTTGACTAAGCGAAGCGACCGGGCCAAGCTGCCCCGATCCCTTGCATCCGGAACGGAATGGCGCACGCGATGCGGCAACTGCAACACCAGACACAGACCCAGAAACTCGCCTTGACCCAGGCGATGCGCGGTTCGCTGGCCCTGCTGGCAATGGATGCCGAAGAGGTTCTGGACACCATCCGGCGCGAGCAGAGCCGCAACGGTTTTCTGCGGGCCTCTCTGCCGGCCCTGTCGGCGGGTGGCGCCGGCACGATGCGCCCCGATATCGCCCAGCGTGACAGCGCAACCGACGATCTGCTGCGGCAGGTGTCGCTTGTTCGCCTGTCGCCCCGGCAGACCCTTTTGGCGCAGGAACTGGTGCACAGCCTCGACGATCGCGGGTTCCTGCCCGACAGCCCCGCCGAGACCGCCGGATACCTGCGGTGCAGCCTGGCCGAACTGGACGCGCTGGTGCCGGTCCTTCAGGCGGCGGTCGAGCCCGCCGGTGTCTTTGCCTGGTCGCTTGCCGACAGCTTTCGGCTGCAACTGCTGGCCCGAAACCGGTTCGACCCGCTGATCGAGCGGCTGCTCGACCGGCTGGACCTGATCGCGCGCCAGGATATCGACGCCATCTGCAGCGCCTGCGAGGTCGATCGCGAGGACGCCATCGACATGCTTGACGACATTCGCGCCCTGAATCCGGCGCCGCTGGCCCGGCAACCCGATACCCTGCCCTCGCCGGGCGAGGCCGAGCTGATTTTTACCTGCGATAGCGACGGCCAGTGCACGGCGAGGCTGAACGAGGCGGCCTTGCCGCAGCTTCTGACCGATGACGCCCTGTTTTCAGCGACCATGGCGGTAGAGACCGATGCAGGCGCGCAAAGCTATTACCGCGACTGCTATCGCGGCGCGGCCAACATGGTGCAGGCGATGCAGAAACGGGCCAATACCCTGCTTGCAGCCGGGCAAAGCATCGCCGCGCGCCAGCCCAAGTTCATCCGGACCGGACGGACGCGCGACAGGCTACCGCTGACCATGGCCCAGCTTGCCGAAGAGGTTGGCGTCAACAAGAGCACGATCAGCCGGGCATTGGCCAATTGCGGTATCCGGACCGATCTGGGCGTGTTTCCCGCGGCGCATTTCCTCGCGCGCCCGGTCAGTGAGGACGCCCCCGACCGTACCCGCGAACAGGTTCTGCAACGGCTTCAGCTTCTGATCCGGTCCGAGGACCACCGCGCGCCGCTGTCAGACGAGGAACTGGCCCGGCAGTTGAGCCGGGCGCGACTGGTGGTTTCGCGGCGGACCGTTACCAAATACCGGAAAATGCTTGATATCCCCGGCGCTTATGAACGCAGGCGGCTCGGCCCGCCCTAAGCAGGACTGGCCGCGCGTCCCGGGTTCAGGCACATTCGGCCAACCCATGCGTCCCCTGCCCGGCCCATTGTGCCAAAGCGCCGCGCTCGGGTGGCAACCGGGTGGCAAGACCCCCGGCGAAATCCTCGAAGGCGGGCCGGTTCAGATCGTTCAGCCCGACAAGAACCGGGATGTCCAGCGCCAGCGCCTCGGCGATCACCGCGCGAAAGCCGCGCCCCTCGGCCTCGTGCTTGCCGAACTTGTTGACGATCACAAGGTCGGTCGCGGGGGTCAACCGGGCCGTCACCCACCCCACGGCCGTCTCGAGTGCCTCGGGATCGAGGCGGCAGCCGCGTGCCGACGGGCCCAGGTTCTGGCTGATCCGCAGCACCGGGCCATCCGGCAGGACCTTCACATCCATGTCGCAGGGCCCCGCGTCGGGCCGGTCGGTGTTGATCTGCACGGTGCCGGCCAGCCGCAGCCCCCGGCCGATCAGATCACTGGCCAGCCGGTCGAGGATCAGGTCGGTATCGCCGCGTCCCGGCGCCATCGTATAGGCGAGTTTCATGTCTGGAACCTCAGATATCACTAAAGGGAAGGAATTCGACCAGCGCCCCGGCGGGCAGCCGGTCACAGTCGGCGGGCAGGAAGATCAGGCCATCGCAGGCCGGCAGGCCACCGACGCGCCCCGAATGGGTGGCGCTCTGGAACCCGGCGACCTCGCGCCCCCCGGCATCGAACCCGGCCAGGGTGGCAGGCCGCAGCTCGCACCGGCCCGGTTTGCGGCGGATAGGGTCGGCGGTGACCACATGGCGCCGCGTGTCGTGCGCGGCACTCTCCCCGGTCAGGCGACGGATCAGCGCGGCGCCAAACATCTGCCATGTCACCAGCGCCGACAGCGGATTGCCCGGCAGGCCCAGCCACTTACAAGGGCCAAGGCTGCCGAAAGAGACCGGCTTGCCAGGTTTGATCGCCACCCCGCTGAAATGCAGTTCGGCGCCCAGCGCGTCGAGCGCGGGTTTCACGTGGTCCTCTTCGCCGACCGAGATACCCCCGGTGGTCACGATCAGATCGACCTCGGCCGCCATCGCCGCTAGACGATGCGCCAGCGCCGCGCGCTGGTCGGGCGCCCGCTCGAGATGGACAAGCGCGACGCCCGCGCGGCCCAATGCCGCGCCGAGCATCGGTGTATTCACGTCCCAGATCGCCGCTGCGTCGCGCGCCGCGCCGGCGTCTCTGACCTCGTCGCCGGTTACCAGCAGCGCCACGCGCAGGGCGCGGCGCAGCGTGACCTGACCGGCCCCGGCAGCGGCGCAGGCCGCGATCTCGCGCGGGCCCAGCCTGGTTCCGGCCGGGACGACGATCTGGCCCGGCACCATGTCGTCACCGGCGCGGCGGATGTTGAGACCGGCGTCGGGGCGCCTCTGAAAGGTGACGGTGTCGCCGCTCAGAAACGCGTCTTCCTGACGGATCACCGCATCGGCCCCATCCGGGACCGGCGCCCCGGTAAAGATCCGCGCGGCCCCCGCCCCCCGGACCAGGGCCGGGGCAGCCCCCGCCGGGATCCGGGCGATCACCGGAAAGCTCCAGGGTCCCTGCCCCGTAAAGGCCCGCGTCTGTACCGCGTAGCCGTCCATCGCCGAATTGTCGAAAGGCGGGGTCTGCACGGAGGCGACGACCGGTTCCGCCAGCACCCGGCCAGCGGCCCGCATCAGCGGCACCGTTTCCGTATCCGCGACCGGGGCCGCGTGTTCAGCAATCCGTTCCAGCGCCGCGTCAATGCTGATCAGAGACGCCAGATGCCCGGGCGCGTCACAACCGCAGCCCGGTGTTTCGATCTTTCCCAAAACGGTCATTCTGCGACCTGCCTTTCGAAATGGCCCGGTCCGATCGAGCAATCGAGATTGCGCAACCGCCCGTCCTTGAGCCCATAGATCAGCCCGTGCACGCGGATACTCTCCCTGCGCCCCCAGGCTCTTTGCATGATCGGTGTTTCGGAAACCCGCCGGACACCTTCGATGACGTTCAATTCGGCCAGCTTGTCCCGGCGCGCGTCGATATCGTCGCAGCGCGCCAGATCGACCGCATAGGCCCGGGCCAGCCGCCGGATCGGTTCCAGCCAGTGTTCGGCCAGCCCCTGCGCCATGTCCTCGGTCGCGGCCTTGACGCCGCCACAGCCATAGTGACCGCACACGATGATCTCGCGCACCTTCAGGGCCTCGACCGCGAATTCCAGCGCCGACAGCAGGTTCATGTCGCTGGAATGGACCACATTCGCGACATTGCGGTGCACGAACACCTCTCCGGGATCGAGCCCCGCGACCACATTGGCGGGAACGCGGCTGTCCGAACAGCCGATCCAGAAGAATTCCGGGGCCTGCTGCGCGGCCAGCCGGGCGAAATAGCCGGGATCCTCGGCATCTCGCGCCTGTGCCCACAGGCTGTTGCGGTCGATGAGGTCAGTCAGCATCGGTTTTGTCCTTCAAACGGTCGAGGCCGCGTCGCTGCATCATCCGCAACCTGAGAGTCTCGATATCGCGGGCGGTGAGGCGCAGCCGGGCAAAGGGCAGGATGATCGCGTTTTCCAGGATCAGGTGCCGGCGGGCATGGGCGGCATAGCTGGCAAACCTGTCGCGCATCTCCTCGGGTAAGGCACATGCGCCCGCACTCAGCCCCTCGAGGTCCGCGATCACGCGGGGGGTGTCGTCATCGGCGTGGCGGTGGTCCGAGGTGAGGCGCCGGATCGCGGTTTCGATCTCATCCTCGGGCAGACAGCGGCGGCGCAGCAGTGGAAACAGGTCCTCTTCCTCGTCCGCAAGATGTAGCGGCAGCTCGTCGCGCAGAAACTCCAGAATGGTCTCTGCCGTGCCCCTATCCGGGGCCTCGGCCCCGGCGAGTGCGTCGAGCTGCGCGCAGATCTCCCTTTCGCGCAAGTGCTCCTCGTGGATGAAATCCAGCGGGTCTTCGAGAAGCGCCGGATTGATCGGAGCGAGACAGTCGCCTCTCTTCAACTCGCGCGTAGGGGTCTTCATGGGCCCGCCCTCCCGGCGGCTAGACCGATCGGAGGTCCGCCCCGGAGATCTCGGCGGACGCGACCAGTCGGTTGACGAAAGCGCGGGCCTCGCAGGCCCAGGACGCCTTCTCCATGGCGTCCGAAATCTTCTGGCGCACCGCCTCGAAGGGCAGCACGGCCCCCTCGGCCACTGCGTCCATCCGGACGATGTGCCAGCCGTGGCGGGTCAGCACCGGGGCACTGGTGATCTCGCCTTCGGCCAGTTTGCGCAGCACCGCCTCGAACTCCGGCACCGTGTCACCCGGACCCAATTGTCCCAGCGCGCCGCCCGAGCTTCTGGAGCCGCATTCGCTGTGCTCAGCGGCCAGTTTGGCAAAGCCGCGCGGGTTGCCCGACACGCGTTCGGTCAACGCGACCGCCCGTGCCTGCGCCTGCTCGCGCGCCGCCTTGTCCCGCGGGTCGCAGGCACACAGGATATGCGACACCTCCCACAGCGGCGGGGCGCGAAAGCGCGACGGATCACGCGCCCATTCGGCGCGCAGATCGTCCTCGGAAGGCGGCGCCACTTGGACAGCGGTGTCGAGAAGGCCCCGGATCAGGGCCTCCTCGTCGGTTTCGAAACGCCCCGGCCCCACTTCGTCAGGCTCGGCCCGCAGGCCATGGCGCCGCGCCTCCTGCAACAGCAGGGTGCGCATCGCGACCGCGTTCGCCGCCTTGCGCCAGGCGATGCCGGGCTTGCCCTTAGGGGCGTCGTGGTTCTGGGTCTCGGCGGCGACGGCTGCGTGTGGCACGGTCTCGCCGTTGACGACCAGATCGGGGAACAATGCGTGACCCATCTGCCTACTCCGCCGGACGGCGCACCGAGGCACCGGCGGCTCCGGGGGCGACGACCCGGCGCGCGGGGGCTGCCGGTCCGTTGCGTTCCGGCAGCGGCGCATCGCGACGCGACCGGACGATCTGATAGCCCGGACGTTTCAGCAGATAGCGGAACGGTGCGGCAAAGCCCGAAACGATATGCACGAGGCGGGTGAAGGGGAACACCATGATGATCAGCAGCCCCAGGAACAGGTGCAGCTTGAACACCAGCGCCACGCCCGCGATATAGCCCGCCGCGCCGCTGTCAAAGGTGAATATCCCCTGCGCCCAGGACATGAACTTGACCATCTCGTGACCGTCCAGATGCCCGAGCGAGACAAAGATGGTGCCAAGCCCCAGCACCAGCTGCGCCAGCAGCATGGCCAGGATCGCGATGTCCCAGTTGCTCGACGTCTGGCGGATGCGCGGGTCGGTCCAGCGGCGGTGGAACAGCATCCCGCCACCGGCCAGCGCCATCACGCCCGCGATGCCACCGGCGACCACGGCCAGCGTCTGTTTGGCCCCGTGACTTATGCCCATCAGGTCGAACACCCAGATCGGGGTCAGCAGGCCGACCAGGTGACCGAAGAAGATCACCAGCACGCCAACGTGAAACAGGACCGAGCCGATTACCAGCTGCTTGCGGCGCAAGAGCTGCGAGGACGAGGATTTCCAGGTGAAGGGATCGCGCTCGTAACGGGCGATGGTGCCCATGATCCCGACGCCCAGGGCGATGTAGGGAAAAATCCCGAAGAGGAAGTTGTGCATCTGTCATGCCTCCCTTATTCCGCCGCCACGTCGGGCGCGGGTGTGATCGGTTGGTCCATCCGCGCAAGAATGTCGCGCGAGATCGGGCAGCCGGCGTTCGGGTCGGGGCCAAAGCGCACTTCGCTTTCCTCCCAGACCTCGTCCAGCGCCTCCAGGTCGTTGGGGTCCACTTCCGGCTGGTCGAGAAGCTCGGCCACCGCCTCGCGGTCGGCTTCCACGCCCGAAAGCTGCAAAAGAGCGGCGAACGCGGGCGCATAGGGGCTTTCCCGCCGGACAAGCCGGGCAGACAAGGCCTCGAATATGTGCGCCGCGTCCGCCAAGGTTTCCTGTACTTCTGCAAAGGGACGCATCGACAGGAATTCCAGCAGCACCGGCAGGTGATCCGGCAGTTCCGAGGTAACGGGGTCAAAACCCCCCGCCCGGTAGGCTTCCAGCAGCGACACCATGGCGCCGCCCCGGTCCCGGCTTTCGCCATGGACATGTTCGAACAGGTTCAGCGACAGGGTACGCGACCGGTCGAAGAGCATGACATACTGCTCTTCGAGATCGTAGATGTCGCGCCCGCCCAGTGCCTCGACCAGCGGGCGCAGGTCGCGGCGGGCGGCGGCGGTCAGGCGGCTGTCGGCGGCAAGAACGCCCCCGATCTCGGGCATCGCCGCCTGCAATTCGCGCGTCGGATAGCTGAGTATCAGCGACAGCGCCTTCAACGTGCGGTCCATCACATCACCTCCGTGGGCATTTTCAGGGGTTTCTTCGACCCGCCGAACAGCGAGCCCTTGGAGACGCCGGTCGAGCATCCGTTGCCATCAGTAAAGCCGCAGCCGCCGCGCAGGTCATAGGCCTCTTCGACCTGTTCGCGATGCGTCGTCGGGATGACGAAACGGTCCTCGTAATCGGCAAGCGCCATGATCTTGTACATGTCCTCGATCACCCGGCCCGACAGGCCCACCCGCGCGACGATGGCCTCGTCGCGCACGCCGTCGATGGTCTTGGCCCGCATATAGGCGCGCATGGCCAGCATCCGTTCCAGCGCCTGGGCCACCGGGGCCTCGTCGCCGGCGGTCAGCATGTTGGCGAGGTAGCGCAGCGGGATGCGCAGGTTCTTCACATCCGGCATCGCGCCATCCATGCCGATGGCCCCGGCTTCGGCCGCGTTCTGGATCGGGCTGAGCGGCGGGATGTACCACACCATCGGCAGCGTCCGGTATTCGGGATGCAGCGGAAAGGCCACTTTCCACTCCATCGCCATTTTCCAGATCGGGCTTTCCTGTGCCGCCTTGATCCAGTCCTCGGGGATACCGTCGGCCCGGGCGGTTTCGATCACCACCGGGTCGTTGGGGTCGAGGAACACGCCCAGCTGCGCATCATAGAGGTCCTGCTTGTCCGGCGCATTCGCCGCCTCTTCGATCTTGTCCGCATCGTAGAGCATCACGCCGATATAGCGGATGCGGCCCACGCAGGTTTCCGAACAGACGGTCGGGTTGCCGCTTTCGATCCGGGGATAGCACAGGGTGCATTTCTCGGATTTGCCGGTCGACCAGTTGTAGTAGACCTTCTTGTAGGGGCAGCCCGAGACGCACATCCGCCAGCCGCGGCATTTCTCTTGGTCGATCAGGACGATACCGTCCTCTTCGCGCTTGTAGATCGCGCCCGAGGGGCACGACGCGGCACAGGCCGGGTTCAGGCAGTGTTCGCAGAGCCGCGGGAGATACATCATGAAGGTGTTCTCGTATTCGCCGTAGATCTGCTTCTGGATGCCCTCGAAGTTGTAGTCCTGGCTCCGCTTCGAGAATTCGCCGCCCAGGATCTCTTCCCAGTTCGGGCCCTTCTCGATCTTTTCGATCCGCTCGCCGGTGATCTTGGAACGGGGGCGCGCCGTCGGGAACGCCTCCATCTCGGGGGCGGATTTCAGGTGGTCATAGTCGAAATCGAACGGCTCATAGTAGTCGTCGATCTCGGGCAGGTCCGGGTTGGCGAAGATATTCGCCAGGATCCGCCATTTGCCGCCCTGCTTGGGTTGCAGCTTGCCGGATTTGGTCCGCTCCCAGCCGCCGTTCCAGCGCGCCTGGTTTTCCCAGTCGGTGGGATAACCGGTGCCAGGCTTGGTCTCGACATTGTTGAACCAGGCGTATTCGACACCGTCGCGGCTGGTCCAGACGTTCTTGCAGGTGACCGAACAGGTGTGGCACCCGATACATTTGTCGAGGTTCAGCACCATGCCGATTTGCGCACGAATTCTCATTCCGCTGCCTCCTTCTGGGTGGCTTCCCGGTCGAGCCAGTCGACCTTTTTCATCTTTCTGACGACGACAAACTCGTCCCGGTTCGCCCCTACGGTGCCGTAATAGTTGAAGCCGTAGGATTGCTGGGCATAGCCGCCGATCATGTGAGTGGGCTTGGGCACCGCGCGGGTGACCGAGTTGTGGATGCCGCCCCGTTTGCCGGTTTTCTCGGAACCGGGGGTGTTCACGATCTTTTCCTGGGCGTGATACATGAAGGTCGTTCCGTCCTTCATGCGCTGGCTCACCACCGCGCGGGCCGTCAGCGCCCCGTTGGTGTTATACAGCTCGACCCAGTCGTTATCGACGATCCCGGCCTTCTTGGCGTCGTTCTCGGAAATCCAGATCACCGGCCCGCCCCTGTTCAGCGTCAGCATCAGCAGGTTGTCGGAATAGGTCGAGTGGATGCCCCATTTCTGGTGCGGCGTGATGAAGTTGAGCACCAGGCTGTCGCCCGCATCCTGCACCTCGCGGGTGATCGTCTTCAGATCGACCGGAGGCCGGTAGGACAGGAACCCTTCGCCAAAGGCGCGCATCCACAGGTGATCCTGATAGAGCTGCTGGCGCCCGGTCAGGGTCCGCCACGGGATCAGTTCGTGCACGTTGGTATAGCCCGCGTTATAGCAGACCTTTTCGCTTTCCAGCCCCGACCATGTCGGCGACGAGATGATCTTGCGTGGTTGCGCGGCGATGTCGCGGAACCGGATCTTCTCGTCCTCCTTGGGCAGCGCCAGATGGGTGTGATCGCGTCCGGTGGCCTTTGACAGCGCGCCCCAGGCCTTGACCGCGACCTCGCCATTGGTTTCCGGCGCCAGCATCAGCACGACCTCGGTCGCGTCGATGTCGGTGACGATCCTGGCGCAGCCCTTGGCCGGACCCTCCTCCCACACGCCGTTCAGGTCGCGCAGGTGCTGGACCTCGTGATCGGTCTGCCACGCGATGCCCTTGCCGCCATTGCCGAGCTTGTCCATCAGCGGCCCAAGCGCGGTGAACCGGTCGCCGATCGCGGTATAATCCCGCTCGACCGCGATATAGTTCGGCGCGGTCTTGCCGGGGATCAGATCGCATTCGCCCTTTTTCCAGTCCTTGACCTGGTCCTGGGCAAGTTCGCCGGGCGTGTCATGCAGGATCGGCAGGGCGACGATATCGGTCTCCTGCCCCAGGATCTCGGGCGCGACCTCCTGCACCTTGTAGGCAATGGCCTTGAAGATCTCCCAATCCGACTTGCTTTCATAGGCCGGGTCCACCGCCGCTTGCAGCGGGTGGATGAACGGGTGCATGTCCGAGGTGTTGAGGTCGTTCTTCTCGTACCAACTGGCTGTCGGCAGCACGATGTCGGAATAGACCGCCGTCGTGCTCATGCGAAAGTCGATGGTGACCAGCAGATCAAGCTTGCCGCGCGGACCGTCCTTGTGCCATTTGGCCTCTTTCGGCAGTTGCCGGCCCTCCTCGCCCAGATCCTTGCCAAGAACACCGTGATCGGTGCCAAGAAGGTGCTTGAGGAAATACTCGTGCCCCTTGCCCGAGGAGCCCAGCAGGTTCGAGCGCCAGACAAACAGGTTGCGCGGCCAGTTCTCGGGCGCGTCCGGGTCCTCGCAGGACATTTCCAGCGCACCGGATTTGAGCTGCTCGGCCACATAGGCCGGGATCTCCTTGCCTGCCTTCTTGGCGGCCTTGGCCACCTCGAGCGGGTTGGTTTTCAGCTGCGGCGCCGAGGGCAGCCAGCCCATGCGTTCGGCCCGGATGTTATAGTCGATCAGGCTGATGTCCCAATCGCCCTCGGGGGCGGTGGGCGACAGGATTTCGCCCGCCGTCAGCGTCTCGTAGCGCCATTGATCGGTATGGGCATACCAGGCGCTGGTCGAGTTCATGTGGCGCGGCGGGCGGCCCCAGTCGAGCGCAAAGGCCAACGGCTGCCAGCCGGTTTGCGGACGCAGCTTCTCCTGGCCGACATAGTGCGCCCAGCCGCCACCGGACTGGCCCACGCAGCCGCACATCACCAGCATGTTGATGACGCCGCGATAGTTCATGTCCATGTGGTACCAGTGGTTCATCGCGGCACCGATGATGATCATCGACTTGCCACCCGTCTTTTCGGCTGTCTGCGCGAATTCGCGGGCGACGTGGATGATCTTGTCGGCCTTCACGCCGGTGATCTTCTCGGCCCATTTCGGGGTGCCGGGCACGTCCTCGTTGAAGTCGCTGGTCACCCAGTCGCCGCCAAGACCGCGATCCAGCCCGTAATTGGCGCAGAAGAGGTCAAAGACGGTGGCCACGGCCACGTCGCCCTCGGCGGTCTTGATGCGCTTGACGGGGATGTTCCTGGTCAACACGTTCGGGCGCTTGTCGCCGGTGGTGAAGGCCTCGGTCGCGTCGGCCCCGAAATAGGGGAAATCCACGCCGACCACGTCGTCATGATCCTTGTCGAGGATCAGCGACATCCGCAGCCTTGTATCGGCGCCGGCCGCCTTCTCCTCGAGGTTCCATTCGCCGTCCTCGCCCCAGCGGTAGCCGATCGAGCCGTTCGGCGCGACCAGCGCGCCCGAGGTCTCGTCAAGGGCGACGGTCTTCCACTCGGGATTGTTTTGCTCACCCAGCTTGCCGTCCAGATCGTCGGCGCGCAGGAACCGGCCCGGGATCATCCTGCCGTCCTTCTCCTCGATCTTCACCAGCATCGGGAAGTCGGAATACTTGCGGCAATATTCCTCGAAATACTCGGCCTGACGGTCGAGATGGAATTCGCGCAGGATGACATGGCCAAAGGCCATTGCCAGCGCCGCATCGGTGCCCTGTTTCACGTTCAGCCAGACATCACCGAACTTGGCGGCCTCGGAATAGTCGGGACAGATGACCGCCGACTTGGTGCCGCGATAGCGCGCCTCGGTATAGAAATGCGCGTCCGGCGTCCGGGTCTGCGGCACGTTCGAGCCCCAGAGCAGCAGGTAACCCGCATTGTACCAGTCGGCCGATTCCGGCACGTCGGTCTGTTCGCCCCAGGTCATGGGCGAGGCCGGCGGCAGGTCGCAATACCAGTCGTAGAAGGACATGCAGACACCGCCCATCAGCGACAGATAGCGCGAGCCGGCGGCGTAAGAGATCATCGACATGGCCGGAATGGGCGAGAAACCGAAGATGCGGTCCGGACCATAGGTCTTGGCGGTATAGGCATTCGCCGCCGCGGTGATCTCGGTCGCCTCGTCCCAGCTGGCGCGCACAAAGCCGCCCTTTCCGCGCGTCTCGACATACGAGGCGCGCAGCACCGGGTCGTTCTGCAACCGGGTCCAGGCCTCGACCGGGGTCATCGTCTCGCGCATCTTGCGCCAGACCTTCAACAGCCGACCGCGCACCAGCGGGTTCTTTACCCGGTTGGCGCTGTAAAGATACCAGCTGTAGGAGGCGCCCCGCGCACAGCCGCGCGGTTCATGGTTGGGCAGGTCGGGGCGGGTGCGGGGGTAGTCGGTCTGCTGGGTTTCCCAGGTCACGATCCCCGACTTGACGTAGATCTTCCACGAACACGATCCGGTGCAGTTCACCCCATGGGTCGAACGCACGATCTTGTCATGCCGCCAGCGGTTTCTGTAAGTGTCCTCCCAATCGCGGTTTTCGCGCGTGACCTGGCCGTGGCCGTTCGAGAACTGTTCCAGTTCATTGGACTGGAGGAAGTTCAATCTGTCGAGCAGGTGGCTCATCTGTGTTATCTCCTGAGACTGGCCGGACGCGCGGTGGCGCGCGCCCGGTGGCGTTACTGGCTCAGCACGGAACCGGTGCGTTCTTGCGGCTGTAGAAGATCCAGGTGATCGCGACGCAGATCACGTAGAAGATCAGGAACCCCCAGAGCGCGCCGTTGGGGGCTCCGGTCATGCTGATCGAGGTGCCGTAGAACTTGGGGATGAAGAAGGCGCCATAGGCCGCAATCGCCGAGGTGAAGGCGATGATCGCGGCACTTTCGCGCTCGGCCTGTTTCAGGGTCGCGGCCTCGTCCAGCTGCGGCATCAGGCGCGGCACTTCCTGGCGCATGATCGAGGGGATCATCTGGAAGGTCGAGGCGTTGCCGACACCGGTCAGGAAGAACAGCGCCATGAAGCAGGCGAAGAAGCCCCAGAAATTGCCGGCCGGGTTGGCCTCGGACGGCAGGAACTGAAGCACGCCCCAGACCGCCACGATCATGCCGAGGAAGGTCCAGAAGGTCACGCGGCCACCGCCGAACTTGTCCGAGACCCAACCGGTCGCGGCCCGGCTGAGCGCGCCGACAAGCGGGCCGAGAAAGGCGTATTGCAGCACGTTCACATCGGGGAACTGGGTCTTCATCAACAGCGGGAAACCGGCGGCATAGCCGATGAAGCTGCCAAAGGTGCCGGTGTAGAGGATGCACATGATCCAGTTGTGCTTGCGCGAGAAGATGATCGACTGTTCCGAGAACGAGGCCTTGGCATCGGCGATGTCATTCATGCCGAACCAGGCGGCAATGGCGCTGAGGGCGATGAAGGGAACCCAGATGAAACCCGCGTTCTGGATCCAGAGCTGGCTGCCATCGCCCAGCGTGACCGGCTCACCGCCGATTGCGCCGAACACGCCCGCAGTGATCACCATCGGCACCACGAACTGCATGACCGACACGCCCAGATTGCCCAGACCCGCGTTCAGCGCCAGCGCGTTGCCCTTGGTCTTTTTCGGATAGAAATAGGCGATATTGGCCATCGACGAGGCAAAGTTGCCGCCACCAAAACCGCACATCAGGGCCAGCACCAGGAACATCACGTAAGGCGTTTCGGGGTTCTGCACCGCAAAGCCGATGCCCAGCGCCGGCAACAGCAGCGAGGCGGTTGAAATGGCGGTCCATTTCCGCCCGCCGAAGATCGGGATCATGAAGCTGTAGAAGATCCGCAGCGTTGCGCCGGACAGGCCCGGCAGCGCCGCCAGCCAGAACAACTGGCCGGTGGAATAGTCGAACCCGATGGCGGGCAGTTTGGCCACGACGACCGACCAGACCATCCAGACCGAAAAGGCCAGGAGCAGGTTGGGAATGGAAATCCAGAGGTTGCGCGTTGCGACCGCATGGCCGCGGTCCTTCCAGAACTGCGGGTCTTCGGGGCGCCAGTCGATCAGGGTGTGGCCCTGCTGGGCTGCCTGTGCTGTTGTGGTTGCCATGGGTGGTTCCTCCGCTATGGCGTGTCTGTGATTGGCCGCCCGCACCCCTGTGCGGGCGGCACTGTTTCATTGGGCCGGCTGGACGCCGCCGTTCTTGCGTGCGATCGCGGCAAGACCCTCTTCAAGCTCCGCATTGGCCTTTTCGGCGCGGCGGCGCAGGGTCTCGATATTGGCGGCGGCGAAGTTGGCGCGCTCTTCATCTTCCTGCCGGGTCGAGAAGCGGACGAAGAAGGCCAGGAACGAGGCGCAGCTCACCACGATGCCGAGGATCAGGAAGGCTTCGGACCAGTCCACCATGTTCTTGAACAGGAAGCCCGCCAGAACCGCACCGGCATTGCCGCCCGCGCCCACCACACCGGCCACCGCGCCCAGCGCCTTCTTGTTGACGAAGGGGACCACGGAATAGGTCGCGCCCTCGGCCATCTGCGTGAACAGCGAGAAGACGATCAGCGCCGGAAGGGCCAGGAACAGGACCTGCATCTGGCTGAAGATCATCAGCGCGATGCCTTCGAACAGGATGCAGACGAACAGCCAGAAGGCCCGGCCCTTGAGGCCCCAGAGCGATCCGAAGTTGTCGCCGAACAGGCCGCCCAGCGTGCGGGCGAAGATGTTCATCAAGCCGAACGAGGCGGCAACGAAACCGGCGGTCACAAGGCTCAGGTCGAAATAGTCGAAGAAATAGAGCGCGGCGACGTTGTTTACCGTCAACTCGATCCCGAAACAGGCCCCGTAGATGACGAACAGCACCCAGACGCGCGGGTCCTTCAGCGCCTGCATGTAGTTGCCGGTGACGTTCTTTTTCTCTTCCATCCGGCCCTGCGCGCGCAGGTCGTCGAAATTGCCGTCGGGCGCGTCCTGGGTCAGAAAGTAATAGGCGATCCCCACAAGGAAGATGATGACACCCACCACGACCATGGCCAGCCGCCAGCCCATCGCCTCGGAAAAGCCGAAGCCCACGACGAAGACCGAGAACAGCAGCGGCATGACAAACTGCGTGACACCGCCACCCAGGTTGCCCCAGCCCGCCGAGGTTGCATTGGCCTGCCCCACCACGTTCGGGGCGAACATCACCGTGGTATGGTATTGCGTGATGACAAAGGCCGCCCCGATACCGCCGATCATGACCCGGAACAGCAGGAAGGATTCAAAGTTCCAGCTGAGCCCGATCCCCATCACGGGAAAGGCGCCAAGCAGCAGCAGCCAGGTATAGGCCTTGCGCGGCCCGATGCGGTCACAGAGCCAGCCGATGAAGAACCGGGCAAACACCGTGATCGCGACCGAACCGATGATCGCCCAACCGATCTGGTCCTTGGTCAGTTGCAGCTCGTCGCGCACCACGCTCATCAGCGGCGCGATGCCGAACCATGCGAAGAAGCAGGAGAAGAACGCGAACCACGTCATGTGGAACGTTCTGATCTGCACCATCTTCACGTTGAAGAAATTCGACCACAGCGCTGTGGCCTTGTTCTGTAGCTCCATCGGCTGTCCCTCCAGTCTCTGACAGTCTGCGCATGGCGGACTGCTTTGGCTGGGGGCACAGGGCGCTTCTTTGTGGTCAGATTGCTTGACTCAGATCAAGTTCCCCAGAAAATGCAGCAAAATAAATGGCTTGAAGAAATTTGTCATGTTGCGACATACGAGGTATCAAGGCGTAAGGGGACGTGGATCAATCAATTGATTGATTCTTATCAATCGAAATATTGATATTTATCAAGAGGTGGATGCAGATGCGCCTAGGTATGCCCGAGTCGGATTACCCGGACATCCGGGGGCTTCACCTGTTCGAGGACATGTCGGATGAGCATTTCCTGTCGCTGATGCGCGGCGCCTATGTGCAGAATTTCCCGCCTCAGATCGAATTGATCACCGAGGGCGAGCCCAGCGATTTCCTGCATATCGTGCTGTCCGGCTCGGTCGATCTGTTTTCGGGCTGGAACAACCGCGAGAGCAGCCTGGCGACGGTGCGGCCGATCTCTACCTTCATCCTTGCGGCCACGGTGCGGGACGCCCCCTATCTGATGTCGGCGCGCACGCTGGAAAAAAGCCGGATCGCCCTGATCCCCAGCCAGGATGTGCGCGCCGTGTTCGACGCCGACCCCGCGTTTGCCCGCGCCATCGTCCGGGAACTAGCCCAGGCCTATCGTCGCAAGGTCAAGACGATGAAGGATCTCAAGCTCAGGTCCTCGCTGGAACGGCTGGCCAATTACCTGTTGCGTCAGCAAGGCCGCTGCGACGGGGCGACCCAGTTCGACCTCCCCTTCGAAAAATGGCGCTTGGCCTCGCTTCTGGGCATGACGCCGGAGAACCTGAGCCGGTCATTCAAGAGCCTTCAGCCCTATGGCGTGCTGGTCGAGGGCAACCGGATCACCATCACCGACCAGGCGCAGCTCGAACGCTTTGCCCGGCCCAGCCCGCTGATCGACGACGACAGGACCTGAGGGGCGGGGAAAGGCGGCAGGCGCCGCCGTGCCGCTACCAGATCTGTTTGAAGGTCGCCGGCGTGCCGGGCAGAGCCGTCCGGGGCAAGCCCGAGGCCTGCACGGACAGGCCCGCCGCAAGATCGCGCACCAGTGCCAGCGCCGCGGTCAGTTCGCTGTTGGAAAAGGCCGACAGGACCGCGATCGCCTCGGCGCGGTGACCGGCCTCGAGCGCGGCCCCGGCCACACGCAAATGCGCCTGTGTCAATTCGGACAGCCGCGCCTCGCGCCGGTCAAAGGCCTGATGCACCGGCGCAAGCGCGGCCTCGCCCAGCAATTGCATCAGATACATCAGGCGCTTGCAGTCCTGAAAGGCGCCCACGCTGGTCTCGTTGAACTGCGGCACCAGCGACACGGTATCGTGGCCGCCGCTGACCGCCTTGCGCAAATCCAGGAACCGGTGCGACTCGCCGGTGGTCAGATAGCGGTGCGGCCCGTATTCCGGCGGGATCGCGTCCTGCCCCAGAAAGACCGGCGAGAACGGCGCCGCCAGCGCCCCGCAGGCCGCATGCCACATGCAGGTCAGCGCCGGGTCCGCGACGCGCCGCAGTGGCACGACCTGACCATATCCCGCCGTGTCGCCGGTCAGCCTCTCGGTGCGCACGGCCCAGATCATGTCCTCCAGACCGATCTTGCCGGGACGGGCGGCGCGGGCCTGCATCTCATCCTCGATCCAGCGGATCCCGTCCCAGCGCCCCTTGCCGTCGCCATAGACCGCGTTGGCGTCGAACGGCCCGGCCTCGTACCAGCCGCGTTCACGTGCAAAGCTGACGAAATTCGGCGACCACAGGAAATCGGGGTGACCGGGTTCGTCCACCGGCACCTCGAGCACATAGCCGGGGCGCGAGGCGCGGATGCTGTCGGGGCCAAGCCGCTCGGCCACCCACAGCCCCTGCCCGCCGGCGAACTGGATCATCACCCAGGCCTCGTCCGCATCGGCGAAGATATGGGAATTGCCGCCATAGGTCGCCTCGCCATGGTCCGCGATCAACGCGGCGCAGAGCGTGACCGCGTCCCGCGCACTGGTGGCACGCTCCAGCACGGTGCGGGCCAGGTCGCTATAGGTGAAGCCGGCCTGATCATTGGGGGTCATGTCCCGCAGTTCCTGCCGCGAGGTAGACCAGACGTCGCGCACCGCCACACCGGCGGCATTCACACCGCCATTGGTGATCGGCGCGGGCACGCCCAGATAATAGGAATAGCTGACCCGCATGTGTGCTTGCGTCCGGGGCACCTGTGGCACCGTGATCCTGCGGCCCGGCATGTCGGCTTCGGGGCCAACGCCCACCTCGATGGTGGCGCCCTCGGGGTGCTCCGCCGCTGCCACGATCTCGAGCCAGTGGGACGAAGGTTCATCTCCGTATCCCGCCAGCCAGGCATGGCCGGTTCGGCTGTGGGATTTGCCGACATAGATTGCATAGCTCATGCGTGATGGTCTCCGGTTGCGGCAGCGCTGCGGCGGGAACGCCGGATCTGCCGCCAGGTTTCGCGCGCCGCGCAGGCCCCGCTCGTTTCGGAACCGCCCGACGGGTTGTCGCTCAGATTGGCCGGGGCGGCAAGGCTGTGCCCCCGCCCGCAGAGGGGATGGCAGTCATCCGGGACCCGTCTGCTGTGCCCATGCGCCGGGGAAATGACAGCGATGAGCCGCGCTTGCGCCCTCCTGCCAGGCCGGCACCTCGGTCGCGCAGCGCGGTTGGACAAAGGGGCAGCGGGTATGGAACTCGCACCCGGCGGGCCGCCGCAGGATACTGGGCGGCTCTCCCTGCAACGCGATGCGCATCAGCTGCGCATCGGGATCGGGTTCGGGATTCGCCGCCAGCAGCGCCAGCGTATAGGGGTGCTGCGGCGCCGAGAACACCGCCTCGGTCTCGCCCTCCTCGACCAGCTTGCCCAGATACATGATGCCCACCCTGTCGGTGATGTGGCGGACCACGTTCAGGTTGTGGGTGATGATCATGATCGCCAGGCCCAACTCGTCCTGAAGCCGGGCCAGCAGGTTCAGCATCTCGCCCTGGATCGACACATCGAGCCCCGCCGTCGGCTCATCCGCGATGAGCAGTTTCGGGTCCAGCGCCAGCGCCCGCGCCACGCCCACCCGCCGCGCCTGACCGCCGGAAATCTGATAGGGATAGCGCGCCGCAAATTCGGGCGGCAGGCCGACCATGGCCAACAGACGCCTTGCCTCGGCATCCAGATCACGATCCTTCATGCCCTGAATACGGAACGGCTCGGTAATCAGCGACTTGATCGACAGGCGCGGAGACAGCGAGCCGATCGGGTCCTGGAACATCATCACGATCTCGCGGCGCAGCTTGCGGAACTGCGCCTCGGGCAGGTCGCGCAGCTCTTGCCCGCGATAGAGGATCGAGCCACTCGAGGCATGGTGCAGCCCCGCAACCGCGCGCGCCAGCGTGGTCTTGCCCGAACCGCTTTCGCCGACGATGCCATAGGTGCGGCCCTCTTCGATCTTCAGACTGACGCCCGAGACCGCCTTAATACTGCCAGCGCTGCGGAAGAGGCCTCCGCGCAGGCCGAACCGGACCACGACGTCGTTGATTTCCAGAAGCGCAGTCATGCGGTCACCCCCGCCCCGACAAGATGACATGCCGCCCTGTGCCCACCCGAGGCATCCGCCATGGCGGGCCGAACCGAACAGGCATCGTGACGCTTCGAACAGCGGTCGGCAAAGATGCAGCCGCCCGGCAGGTTGACCAGATCGGGGATATTACCGGGAATGGTCGGCAGGTTGCGGGTCCTGACCTTGATATGACCCGGATCACATTCCAGCAGCGCCCGCGTATAGGGATGGGCCGGCTGGTGAAACACATCGCGCACCGAACCGGTCTCGACCACCTCGCCCGCATACATCACCACCACCTCGTCGCACAGTTCGGCAATCACCCCCAGATGGTGCGAGATGAACAGCACGCCACAGCCGATCTCGTCCTGCAATTCCCGCAACCGCTCGATGATCTGTACCTCCAGCGTCGCATCCAGCGCCGTGGTCGGCTCGTCGGCGATCAACAGCGCCGGTTTCGCCATCAGCGCCATGGCAATGGCGATGCGCTGGCGCATGCCGCCGGAAAATTCGAACGGGTACTGGTTCAGCCGCGCCTGCGCGTCGGGGATGCCCACCAGCGCCAGCATCTCGGTCGCGCGCTTGCGCTTTTCGGCTTTCGTCAGCCGGTCGCGATACTGGATGTCCATCATCTGGCGGCCGACCGTCAGCACAGGGTTGTGGGTCTGCATCGGGTCCTGAAACACCATGGAAATCTCGGTGCCGCGCAGGCCACGCATCTGCGCCGCGCTCTTGCCCAGCAGGTCCGCGCCCTTGAACATCACATCCCCGGCACCGACCCGCGCATTGGGTGCCATCAGCCGGATGATCGCTGAAATCAGCGTGGACTTGCCGCAGCCGGATTCTCCGACGATGCCGACGATCTTGCCTTCGGGCACGGTCATGGACACATCGCGCAGCGCTTTCAGCTCTCCGCGCGGGGTGGCATAGCTGACCGACAGGCCCTGAATATCGAGAACGGCCATCACTTGCCCCCCTTGCCGCGCAGTTTCGGGTCGACCACATCGCGCAGCGCCTCGCCCAGAAAGGTAAAGCCGATGGTGGTCAGAATGAGCGGGATGCCCCCCGCGATGATCAGCCACGGCGTGTTGCGGATCAGGTTGTAACCGTCGTTGAGCAGTGATCCCCAGGACGGCGTCGGCGGCTTCACCCCCATGCCCAGAAAGGACAACCCCGCCTCAAGCCCCACCACGGTCGGGATGTCCATCGCCGCGAGCACCGCAAGCGGCCCCAGCACGTTGGGCAGCAGATGCACGGCCATGATCCGGGGCGTCGAGGCGCCCAGCGATTTCTCGGCGGTGATGAATTCCGCCTCTTTCAGCGACTGGGTCAGAGTGCGCACCACCCGCCCATAGGTCGGGATCGAGGTCACCATGATCACCACGATCACCGTGTTCAGGCTGGGCCCTACCAGCGCCACCACCGCCAACGCGAACATCACGGTTGGAAACGACCGGATGGTGTCGAACAAGAGCACGATCAGGTTGTCCAGCCATCGCGGCCCATAGCCCGCGATCATCCCCAGCAGCAGCCCGAAGAAGATTGCCCCGCCGATGGTCGGCAGCGCCACCTGAAGCGCCACGCGTCCGCCCCAGATCACCCGGCTGAACGTATCGCGCCCCAGCTGGTCGGTGCCCATCAGATGCGCCGCACTCGGCCCCTGCAACCGGTCGGGCACATTGAGCGCAATCGGGTCATAGGGTGCGATCCAGGGCGCAAAGATGGCCGAAGCGAGGATCAGCACCACGATCACCAGCCCGGTCAGCCCCAGCGGGTCGCGCACAAGGTGGTAGAGGATTTCACCCAGTTCGGACCGGGGCTTTGGCATCGTTGTATCGGTCATGTCCCTGCCCTCATTTCCCGGCCCGGATCCGCGGATCCAGAATGGCGTTGACGATGTCGGCCAGCGTGGTCGAGGCGACAAAGATCAGGGTGGAAAACAGGACGGACCCCATCACCACCGGGTAGTTGCGGGTGGTGATACTGTCGATCACCAGCTTGCCCAGGCCGGGGCGTGAGAACACGATCTCGGTGAACACCGCCGCCGACAGCAAAAACCCCATGCCGACCCCGATCACCGTGACCGTGGGCAGGATGGCCAGCCGCAGCGCATAGCCGAACACAATCCGCCGCTCGGGCAGGCCAAAGGCGCGCGCGGTGCGGATATGCCCCTCGCCCATCACCTCCAGCATCGAGGCCCGCACCAGCCGCGCGATATAGCCGACCCAGCTGAGACCGATGGCCAGGCTCGGCAGCATCAGATGATGCAGCTGGTCACCCCAATCCCCCGCATCCCCTGCCCCGATGGCCGGAAACCATTGCAGCTTCACCGCAAAGATCAGAAGCGAATAGAGCGCCACCACAAAGGCGGGAACCGCGATCACCGAGACCGACAGGATGCCGGTCAGCCGGTCGCCCAGCGAGTTGCGGTTCACGGCGGAATAACAGCCCAGCGCCACCCCCAGAACGGCCGACCATGTGATCGAGAACAGGATCAGCACCAGCGTATAGGGCACCTGGTTCAGTACGATATCCGTCACCGGTCGGTTGGAAAACACATCCATCCCCAGATCGCCGCGCAGCATGTTGGTAAAGAACAGGCCGATCTGGACGATCAGCGGCCGGTCCAGCCCCATCCGCGCCTCCAGCGCCGCGCGCATCTCGGGCGTGGCGCGCGGCCCCAGCATGGTGGAGACCGGGTCGCCGGGGATCATGTGCACGATCAGGAACAGCGAGGACACGGCCAGAACCGTGATCACCGCCGCCAGCCCGATCCGTTTGAAGATGAAGGACAGCATGGGGTACCCCGTCTTTCAGGGAAAAGGAGGGGGGCACAGATCAAACCTGCGCCCCCAACGGCCTCGGGGAGAGGTCTCAGGCCGTGCCGAAGTAGCGGTAGAGCGGCAGCCCATCGGGCCGCAGCGCCGGGGTGACACTGTTGCGATAGATCACCGGCGTCGCCTCGTGGGTCAGGAACTTGTAGGCGCCGCTTTCCTCCATCAGGTCCTGGGCGCGGGCATACATCGCCGCGCGCGCGGCCGGGTCGCCCTCGGACTGCGCCGCCAGGTGCAGCTTGTCGAACTCTTCCGAGCGGAACCGCTCCCAGTTCCAGACACCCGCCTGCTCGGTGATGAACCACGAGGTCGCGTAATACGGATCCGGCGTCATCGAATAGCGGTTCAGCACCAGTTCCAGATCCTCGTTCGAGCCCAGTTCCCAGAAGGTCGCGCCCTCGTGCAGGCGGATTTCCAGCGTGACGCCGATGGCCGCCAGATTGGCCTGGATGATCTGCGCCGCCGTCACGTTGGCCGATTTGTTCAGCACGTCGATGGCAAGTGAAACCCCGGCCTCGCCGGACTCGGCCATCAGCGCCTGCGCCTTGTCCAGATCCGCCGCCACACCGGTCAGCGGTGCGTCGCGATGTCCGGCCAGACCCGGCGCGATGATCCCTGTCGAGGGTTCCGCCGCCCCGAAATAGGCCGCCGCCATGATCGTCGGCACGTCGATCGCATGCTGGATCGCCTGACGCAGCTTCAAGTTGCCCAGCTTGGGGTTATCGAGGTTCATGCCGACCCAGACATAGTAGAGCGACGGGAACTCCTCCAGCGTCGCCCCCGCGATCGGGTTCGACTTCAGCCGCTCGACACTGTCCAGGCTGACGCGGGTAAAGTCGATCTCGCCCGCCTCAAAGGCGATCTCGGCGGCCTTCTCATCGTCGATGTGATAGATCTGGATCTCGTCAAACGCGGCCGGGTCGCCCTTCCAGTCGGGGTTGCGGCGCAGGGTTGTTTTCTGTTTCGGCTCCCAGCCCGCATGCAGATAGGGGCCCGAGGTCGCCACCGGCTGGGTGTCGATCTTGCCGCCGACGCTGTCAAACGCGGCCTTGGACACGATATTGCCCGCGATATAGGGCAGCGTGATCGACCACAGCGGCTGGAACGCGTTCTTCAGCACGATGGTGCCGGTCCGCTCGCCCGTCACCTCGACATGGCTGAGCGGCCCCCAGTCGGGCTTGTTGGTCGATTCCAGCGCGTCGTCGATGATCCGCTCGAACGAGAACTTGACGTCCTCGGCGGTCATCGCGCCAAACCCATTGGTGAACCCGATATCGTCGCGCAGGGCAAAGTTGATATGGGTGTCGTCTGCCTGTTCGATCATCGCGGCGGCATCCAGTTGCCAGCCCCATTCGCGGCCCGGCTTGTACTGGATCAGCTTGTTGTAGATCGCGGCGTGGATCTCCTCGTCCACCACCCCCTGGCTGAAGGCCGGATCCATCGAGCGGATATCGGCATAGGTGCGGGTTTTCAGCACCCCGCCCGATGCCTGCGCCGGACGCGCAGGCAACAACCCTGCCGCCGCCAGGCCACCCAGCGCGCTGGCGCCTTTCAGAAAGGACCGGCGGGGCAACCCGACACGTGTCCAGGAAATGTTGGCTCCGTTCATCTCTTGTCTCCCTGTCAAGATATCGCGCCGGTTCTGCGGCGGAGTCGGAGCGATTGAGACGCCAAGCCGGAATTTCGCGCAATTGAGCGGGCAGACGCGATCTGACGCGACTTTATGCTGTTCAGCATGCAAATCGCTCAATAAACTGGGCTGAAACCCTAAGGGAGTTCGCGGGAATGGAGACCGACAGCTTTGCGGCCAATCTCAGACTGTTGTGCTCGACCGAATCTTCGGTTTCCGCGCTTTGCCGCCGGATCGGGGTGAATCGCCAGCAATTCAATAAATACCTGAGCGGCGCGGCGCGGCCATCGCCCGCCAACATGCGCAAGATCGCCGTGCATTTCGGGGTCAGACAGGCAGAGTTCCTGCTGCCGACCGAGGAATTCGAGGCGCACCCCTCGGTCGCGGGCAAGCTGGCGGGCCCCCAGGTGCCTCGTCCGGACGGGGGCGGTTTCTATTCCGCCTTTCGCGGTCAGACCCTGCCGCTGCGCCGGTATCTGGGCTATTACCTCAGCTATTTCCTGACCCAGACCTGGGAAAACTCGATCGTCTGCGCGCTGGTCTGCCTGGACGAACACGACGGGTTGATCCGCAGCCGCTCGCTGGAACGTTCGATCGACCCCGACGATGGCAGCCTGTACCTGTCGAAATATGACGGGCGCGTGGCGATGCTGGGCAATCGCATCTTCGTGATGGAATATCAACGGTTGGCGCGGGATGCGCTGGTCGAAACGGTGCTCCATCCCGTCGGGCGGGGGCAGCTGCAATATCTGCGCGGCACGACATTCGGCATCAGCAGCCGGCAGAGACTGCCCTTCACCTCTCCTGTGGTGTGGCGCTATCTGGACGATTTCACCTCGTTGCGCGACGCAATGCGCCAGGTCGGGCGATATGACATCAACTCGGCCAAACTCGACCAGCGGGCCCGGTCGATCCTGCTGGGCGCCCGCGAGGCAAATGCCGAGGGGTTTGTGATGCCGGGGCGGCCCGGATAGCCGCACAACCGACAGCCCGCCCCAAGGGTGGCGCGCTTACCCCGCCCCCATCAGCGGGCGCAGGCTGAGCGTTGCCGCCACCCGGCGCCCTTCGACCAGAACCGAACAGGCCCGCTGACCGAGATCGCGGCGCCCGCCGCCCTCGGGCGGCGAGACCATTGCCAACCCGATGGCGGTGCCGGTCTGGGCACTGAAGGCGGCGCTGGTGACAAACCCCGCAACGGAATCGCCCATCAGGACCGGCTCGTTATGGTGCAGCAGCGCGTCGCCCTCGGCCAGCCGGACCGAACAGAGGAACGGACCCGCGCCCCCGGCCTTGCGCTCAAGACAGGCATCGCGCCCGACAAAGGGGACCGCCTTGTCCGGTTTGCAGACAAAGCCCAACCCGACCTGATGCGGCGCCTCGGTATAGGCCATGTCATGGCCCCAATGGACAAAACCCGCCTCGATCCGCAGCGCGTTCAGGGCCTCGCCCCCCACCAGCCGCAGGCCAAGGGGGGCGCCTGCCTCCATCAATGTCTCGAACACATGTTCGGCGAAATCGGGGGTAACGAAGATCTCCCAGCCCAGATCGCCCGTATAGGACAGCCGCTGGGCAAACACCGGGGCATGGCCGATGTGGAAATGGGCAAGGCTGTTGAACGGGAAAGCCGCATCCGACAGGTCGGCATCCGACACCGCCGCCAGAATCGCGCGCGATTTCGGACCGCAGAGCGAGAGCACCCCAAAGGACGCGGTGACATCGCGCAGGCGCACGTCCTCTTCCGGCTGGACCAGTCTGCGCAGGTGGTCGCGGTCGCGCCGGGTATGCGAGATCGCGCTCATCACCATGAAACTGTCGGGACCGTGGCGGGCAACGGTCACGTCGCTTTCGATGCCGCCGCGCGCGTTCAGCATCAGCGTATAGGCCAGCCGCCCCTCCGGCAGGGCCATGTCGTTGGTGCAGGCGCGTTGCAGAAACGCCTCGGCGTCGCGCCCCTCGACCATCAGCTTGCCCAGCATGGAATAGTCGATGAGGCCCGCCGCGCCGCGCACCGCGCGCTGTTCGGCCTGGACATGGTCGAACCAGCCGGGACGAAAGAAGGAATGATCATAGACCGGCGTTTCACCGCCGGGGGCGAACCAGCCGGGGCGTTCCCAGCCCTGCACCTCGGCATAGGCCGCACCATGGGCCTTCATCGCGTGGTAGAATGGTGTACGCCGCAAACCTCGTGCGCTTTCCCGTTGCCGCCCCGGCCAGTGCATCGCGTAAGTCAGCACCAGCGTTTCAGGACAACGTTCCTGCAGATAGGGATCGCGGGCTTGCCACTCCTCTATCCGGGCGGGGTCCATCTCGGACAGGTCCATCGTCGCGTGGCCTGCCATGATCCAATCGGCGAGCGCCTTGCCCGCGCCTGATCCAGATTGGATACCGGTGGAATTGACCCCGGCCAGCACGAAGTACCCCTTGAGATCGGGCGCCTCGCCCAGGGTGAAGCGGCCATCATGGGAATAGCTTTCAGGTCCGTTAAAGAAGGTGCGTATGCCGGTTTCCTGCAGGATGGGCACGCGGTTCATGGCAAGTTCCAGCACCTCCATCACGTCATCCTCGACAAAGGGCAGGCTGTCGAATTCGAAACTGTCGGGGATACCGCCGGTGGCCCAGGGTTTGGCCTGGAAATGGGCGAAACCGAACAGCAGCTTGCCTGCGTCCTCTTTCCAATAGGTGCCGTCGCAGTAAGAGCGCAGCACCGGCAGGTCGGCGGGCAGGTCCGGGATCGGCTCGGTGACCAGATAATAATGCTCGCAGGCATGGAGCGGCACGCCGACACCGTTCTGGCGGCCCAGATCACGCGCCCACATGCCGCCGCAGTTGACCACGAAATCGGCGGTGATGGTGCCGTGATCCGTGCGCACGCCGGTCACGCGACCATTGGCGGTCAACACCTCTTCGACCTTCACGTTCTCGCGGATCGTGGCGCCGTATTTTCGCGCGCCCCGCGCCAGCGCCTGGGTCAGGTCGACCGGGTTGGCCGACCCGTCCGAGGGCATGTGGATGCCGCCCAGAACGCCCTCGGCATTCATCAGCGGCCAGCGCTCGGCAATCTCTGCCGTCTCCATGTAATGCGCCTCGACCCCGAAAAGGCGCGCGAAATCGGCCTTGCGCTTCAGCTCGGCCATGCGCTCGTCATTCAGCGCGATGGATATCGAACCCGATTGGCGGAAACCGGGGTTCTGGCCGGTCTCCGCCTCGATCTCTTGCAACAATTCAACGCCATAGCTGGCAAAGGCGGTGGTGGCATGGCTGCCCTGCAATTGCCCGACCAGCCCCGCCGCGTGCCAGGTGGTGCCGCTGGTCAGCGTCTTGCGTTCCAGCAGCACGACATCGCTCCAGCCGCCCTTGGCCAGATGATAGGCCACCGAGCAGCCCATGATGCCGCCGCCGATAATGACGACGCGGGCCCTGTCGGGAAGCGGAGTGGTCATTTGCTTGATCCTGTCTTGAAATTCGGGGATTGGGTGCGGTGGGTCAGCCGGACGCGAACAGGCGACCGGCGCCCTCTGGCACGCCGCCAAGGCTCGCCAGCCGCATCAGGTGCCAGGCCAGAACCTGGTTCGAGGCGATCACCGGCTTGCCAATCCGCGCCTCGGCCTCGGCGATCACACCGAGTGCACGCAAGCTGGTGCAGGAGACAAAGACACCCTCCACCTCGTCACGCGCGCCGATGGTCGCGACGGCGTCAAGGATGCTCTGGGCCGAGATCCGGGCCACGGTGAAATCGTCGGACTGGTTGAAAGAGGCAACCGCTACGGTTTCGAACCCCGCGGCGCGCAGATTGGCCTGCATTTCCAGCGTCACCTCGGGCGGATAGGGCGTCAGCAGCGCGATACGGCGCAGACCGAGCGCCGAGAGCGCCGCCTTGCACGCCGTGATCGGGTTCGAGGTGCGGGCGCCGGGATGTACCGCGCGGATCATCTCGTCCACGCGGGCCTCGCCGATCATCGTGGCGCCCGAGGTGCAGGCATAGCCGATGGCGTCAAAGCCGAAAGACGGCGGCAACAGCTGGGCGGTGCGCGGCAGATCGGCCTGCATCTGGCGCAGGGTCTCGGGCGAGACCTCCATCGCGTTGGGGATGCGCGCATGATAGAGCGCCACGCCCTCCCCCCGGAACAGGTGGGCGAACTCGTGCTCGATGGTCTGATCGGTCTGCAACACGATCAGGCCGATCCGGGCCCGCTGGCCAAGTCCGGCATCGGTTTCGAACGCGAGCGTTTCGATCACAGAGGGGGGAATCACAGAGGGGGGAGAGGACGCGGCGTTTTGCATGGCTACATCATCGCCCCAGCGCCAGCGCCATCCGACCCCTCTTGTTGCGCAAAGAAGGACGTGCCCTTGGGCACCGCCGGAAGCTCCATCTGGTAAGCGGTACAGCGCACCCGGCCCGAGGCCTCGCCGCGCACCAGTTCATGGGTGAGCCGGCTTGGCAGGTGGTTGGGGCTCAGCTCGATCGCGTCCTCGGCGTAATAGGTGGTGATGTAGAGCGTGCGCGGCTGGTCCGACAGATTGGGCGCCGAACCATGCAGCAGGCTGGCATGCATCAGGCAGACCGACCCCGCCTTGCCGGTGCATTTGACGATCCTGTCACGCTCTGCCTCGACGATCGCGTCATCCACCGCGCCGGTGAACACACCGTTGTGCCAATGCGAATGGATCGGTCCCTTGTGGCTGCCCGGGATCACCTCGAGCGGGCCGTTTTCCAGCGTCACGTCGTCGAGGAACAACAGGCAGGTGATCATGTCGTCATTGGTCATCGGCTGGAACGGGAAATCCTGATGCCATTTCACCTGTGTGGCCGATCCGGGCAATTTGGAATTCACCTTGCCATGGTGAAAGCGAAGGTCCGGCCCGATCAGTTCGGCGCAGTAGTCGACTGTGCGCGCCGTGCGCATGGTCTGTGCATACACCTCCGAGACCTCTTCGGGCGATTGAATGCGGCGCAGGGCGGGCTTGTCGGCGCTGTGGCCCGGTTGCAGGTCGAACCGTGCGCGACCGTCCTGCGTTTCGCCGAAATCGTCGTCATGGGCGCGGCTTTCCTCAACCCAGTCTTCGAAAACGGTCCTGAGCGCGGCCAATTCATCAGGCGACACCGCATCTTCGACAACCAGCACGCCGTCGCGCCAGAACGTGTCCTTTTGCTCCTGTGACAACAGTCCCATTGCCTTTCCTCCCTGTTGGGCCCGGCCGCGCCGGGGGTGAGATTATCGGCGCCAATCGGGCGCCATGCCGCGCGACGGACCGACACCGGAGAGGCTCTGCCATTTGTCAGTCGGTCAAAACTGGTATATACCAGATTGACTCGATGTAACGGCGAGTCTGCCCGCTCAGTCAAGCTAAAAAATCTCCTTGCTGAATCTGGTATATACCAGATACGTTGAAAGAAAATTTCGGGAATCAGATGAACGACGCAACACCGGATCAAACTCGGGCGGGGACATCCCGCGGGACACCGCGATTTCAGCAGGTGGTCCAGGACATCAAGCGCCGCATTGCGGATGGCACCCTGCCGGAACATGCCGCGTTGCCCTCGGAGCGCCGCATCGCCGAGGAAACCGGCATCAGCCGGATGACCGCACGGCGCGCACTCGACGCGCTCGAGGCCGAGGGGCTGGTCTATAGCGAGGACCGCCGCGGGCGTTTCGTCACGCCCAAACGTGTCAGCTATGACGTTTCGAACATGGTCAGCTTCGTCGCCGATGCCGAACGCCGGGGCGCTGCGCTGGGGATCGAGGTGATCCGGGCGCGGCTGGACCAGGCAGACGCTTCGTTGGCCTCGCGGCTGGGACTGGAACCGGGCGCCCCGATCTATCAATACACCCGCCTGTTCCGTCAGGATGGTCACGCGATTTTTGTCGAGACCGAATATGTCGATGCCGGACGGTGCCCCGATTTCCTGTCCCACGACCTGCATCAATCCACCACCCGCCTGCTCGACAGCCAGTACGATCTGGTCGCGCATACCGGAGATATCATGATCCGGATGCGCGGCGCCCATCCCGAAGAGACCCAGTTGCTGGGATTGGCGCAAAGCCAGTCGGGGATCGAACTGACCCAGGTGATCCGGGACGCATCCGGGCGCCCTTTCTGTTTCGGTCGCCAGTTCTGGCGCGGTGAACTGGCAGAGTTTTCGGCCCGCGCCATTGTCGGAGGTTTTACCCATGGCTGACAGTCCCATGCGCGGCTTCGCCCCCGCGGAATTTCAGGCCCGCACGGCGCGGGCGCAAGACAGGATGGCGGCACAGGGGCTGGACGGTCTGCTGCTGATGACCGAACCCGAGTTGCGCTATTTCAGCGGCTTTCACACGTTGTTCTGGCAGAGCCCAACCCGGCCCTGGTTCCTGTTCGTGCCCGCCAGCGGCAAGCCCATTGCGGTGATCCCCGAGATCGGCGCCGAACTGATGCGGCGCGGCTGGCTGGACGATGTGCGCACCTGGCCCGCGCCGCGGCCACAGGATGACGGGATCAGCCTGTTGACCGAGCTTTTGTCGCCGCTGGCCGCGCGCGGCGCGCGATTGGGCGTCATGAAGGGGCATGAGACGCTGCTCAGGATGCCGCTGGGCGATTGGGAACGCCTGATCTCCGCCCTGCCCGGCCTCGAGATCGCCGATGCCACCAGCCTGGTGCAGGGGCTGCGCATGGTCAAGACCCCCGCCGAGATCGAGAAGCTGGCCCATATCTGCGCCATCGGCTCGGCCACGTTCGAAGCGGTGCCACAGTTCGTGTCCGAGGGGATGCCGCTGGACACCGTGTTTCGCGAATTCCGCCGCGCGGCAATCGGGTTGGGCGCGGATGACGCGCCCTATGTGGTGGGCGCCGCCGATCAGGGCGGCTATGCGGATGTGATCTCGCCGCCCTCGCAACGGCCCCTGCGGGCGGGGGACGTACTGATGCTGGATACCGGCTGTACCTGGGACGGGTATTTCTGCGATTTCGACCGCAACTGGGCGATAGGCCGTGCCGATGATGCCGCGCGCCGCGCCTATGACGTGCTGTGGCGCGCCACACAGGCCGGGATCGACGCCGCGCGCCCCGGCGCCACGTGCCGCGACCTGTTCCAGGCCATGTCCGCCGTCATCGCCGAGTTGGATGACAGCGGCGGCGATATCGGGCGGCTGGGCCACGGGCTGGGCATGCAACTGACCGAACAGCCCTCGCACGCGGCCTTTGACACCACCGTGCTGCAAGAGAACATGGTCCTGACCATCGAGCCCTCGCTCAGCTACGGCGACGGGCTGATGATGGTACACGAAGAGAATATCGTGGTGACCGACGGGCCTGCCCGATTGCTGACCAACCGCGCCGCGCCCGAGTTGGTGATCTTACAATGACCCGCATGCCCGCATCCGATCCCCAATTCGGCCACGCGGCGCCCCGCTCGACGACGGGTGGTTGGAGAGACGATCACACAACTTCAGAAACTCTGAAATTTCTTTCAAAGGTTTCAAATTGCTTTGAGAGGACACGCTCTCTAGCCTCGGTGCGGGTGTAAACGTCCCGAAACCCGCACTTGGACAAGGCCAGGGACGGCAAAAAACAAATCACCAACAGGAGAAGACCATGAACAATCCCATCACTCTGGCCAGAAGCGTCATCGCCGTCGCGGCCATGACCACGGCATCGGCCGCATGGGCCGAATGTGGCGAGGTCTCGCTGACCGAAATGAACTGGCCCTCGTCCCAGATCATCACGCATACCGCCAAGTTCCTGATGGAACAGGGCTATGGCTGCACGGTCGAGCTGGTGCCCTCGGCCACCGTGACCTCGGTCGCGTCGCTTGCCGAGAACGGCGAGCCCGACATCGTGACCGAACTTTGGCTGAACTCGGCCGGCGAGCCCTATCTCAAGCTTGAAGCCGAAGGCAAGGTCGAGCGTCTGGCCGAGGTGTTCAATCCCGGTGGCCTCGAAGGCTGGTGGATTCCCTCGTACCTGGCCGAGGCGCATCCCGAGCTGAAGACCGTCGCCGACATCCTGGCCAACCCCGAATTGGTCGGTGGCCGGTTCAACAACTGTCCGGTGGGCTGGGGTTGCCGGATCGTCAACGACAACCTGATCACCGCGCTGGGCATGCGCGACAAGATGGAGATCTTCGATCACGGTTCGGGCGAGACGCTGGCCACCTCGATCGCGGCGGCCTACGAGGACAAGACCCCCTGGTTCGGCTATTACTGGGCGCCCACCGCGGTTCTGGGCAAATACCCGATGACCCAGATCTCGATCGGCGATATCGACACGGATGTGCATCTGGCCAACCAGTCGGCCGAGAATGCCAATCCGGGCGTGTCGGACTTTCCGCCGGCGCCGGTGCTGACCGTCGCGACGGCAGCTCTGACCGAACGGGCGCCGGACGTGGCCGAGCTGATGCGCAATCTCAGCTTTGACATCGACGTCATGAACGCCGTGCTGGCCTGGAAAGACGACAACGGCGCCTCGGCCGAAGAGGCGGCGGTCTATTTCCTGAGCAACAACTCGGACATCTGGGCAGGCTGGGTCAATGACGCGGCCCGCGAAAAGCTGGCCGCCCTGATCAAGTAATCTGGAACTGCCGCCGGGCCGCCATTGGCGCCCCGGCGGTTTCCACACCCGCCGTCGCGCACCCGGCACCAGACGGGAACCGTCCGAGACAACCGTGAAAGGGGCTCGTTCTCATGGCCACCTATGACTTTCTGTTCAACAGCCTTGGCTTGCGCGACTGGTGCGATGCTGGCAAATCCGGCGAAGCCACGCTGTCGATGGCCGATCTGCTGGCCAAGGCAGGTGGCAAGACCGAGACCACCCTGTTCAATCTGCCCTTTCCCTCGCTGGACGAACTGAACAAGGCCTGCGCCGCCTTTGCCAAGTCACGCGATGTCACCAAAGGGGTCGAGGACGCGTTCCTGGCGGCCAAGGGCGCGCTGCGCTTCGTGCTGGACCCGCTGACGCAGCCGCTGAGCTGGATGCTGGAATTCGCTCTGGCCACTTTCGAGGCGACGCCCTGGTGGATCATGATGCCGCTGCTGGCGTTGGTGGTCTATTTCGCCTCGCGCTCGATGCGGCTGGTGGGCTTTGTCATGGCCTGCCTGGTGTTCCTGGCCTTTGTCGACCACTATGACCACGCCATGCAGACGCTGGCGATCATCTTTGTCTGCGCCTTTCTCTGTGTGCTGATCGGAGTGCCCATCGGCATCGCCATGTCACGCAACGATCGGCTGCAACGCATGACCATCCCGATATTGGACATGCTGCAAACGCTCCCCTCTTTCGTCTATCTGATCCCGCTGATCTTTCTCTTTTCGGTGACCGAGCCCAAGCTCTACGGCATCGCCATCATCCTTTACGCCATCGTTCCCGTCATCCGCCTGACCGATCTGGGGATCCGGCTGGTGGACAAGGACGTGATCGAGGCCGCCGACAGTTTCGGCATGACCGACCGGCAGAAGCTGTTCGGCGTGCAGATCCCGCTGGCCCTGCCCAATATCATGGCCGGGGTGAACCAGACCATCATGATGAGCCTTGCCATGGTCGTCATCGCCTCGCTGGTCTCGGCGCCCGGCCTGGGGGTTCTGGTCCTGCGCGGCATCCGCAACCTTGAACTGGGTGTCGGCCTTGTTTCGGGCCTGGGCATCGTGCTGCTGGCGGTGATCCTCGACCGGGTCACCAAGGCCGCGCTCAACCGCGTCAACGCCGCGCAACAGCACTGAGGGACACGGGAATGAGCGACAATATCAAGGTTTCGATCCGCAACCTCTACAAGATCTTCGGGGCCGATCCGAAAGCGGCGCTGAAACATGTGCTGGACGGCATGTCCAAGGCCGATCTGCTGAAACAGCATCGCCACGTTCTGGGGCTGCGCGACATCAATGTCGACATGCGCGAGGGCGAGATCACCGTGATCATGGGCCTGTCGGGCTCGGGCAAGTCGACGCTGATCCGCCACCTCAACCGCCTGATCGAACCCACCTCGGGCGAGGTGCGGGTCGATGGCGAGGATGTGCTGGCCTATGACGAGGAACAGCTGCGCAACCTGCGCCGCGAAGTCATGTCGATGGTGTTCCAGAAATTCGCCCTGCTGCCGCACAAGACCGTGGCCGAGAACGCGGGCACCACGCTCAAGGTGCGCGGCGTGGCCAAGCGGGACTATCTGGTCGAGGCCGACAAATGGCTGGATCGGGTGGGGCTGCATGGCTATGGCAACCACTATCCGCACCAGCTGTCGGGCGGCATGCAGCAGCGGGTCGGGATCGCGCGCGCGCTGACCTCGAACTCGCCCATCATGCTGATGGACGAGGCGTTCTCGGCGCTCGATCCGCTGATCCGCACCGACATGCAGGACCTGCTGCTGGAATTGCAGACGGAGTTGCACAAGACCATCGTCTTTATCACCCATGACCTGGACGAGGCGCTGAAACTGGCCGATCACCTGGTCATTCTCAAGGACGGCTATGTCGTGCAGCAGGGAGAGCCGCAGCATATCCTGCTCAATCCGAACGATCCGTATATCGAGGACTTCGTCAGCGACATCAACCGGGCCCGCGTGCTGCGGGTCCGCTCGATCATGACACCGCTCGACGGCCAGCCGGTACCGCCCGACGCCCATGGCGAGGTGGGCTATGACGATACGCTGGAAAGCATGATCGCCCGCTCCGGCGGCGACACCTCGCATCGCTATGTGGTGATGCACGATGGTACCCCGGTGGGAACGCTCGACATGACCCATCTGGTCAAGGCGCTGGTTCCGCGCGTCGCCTCGGACGCGAGCGCGCGCAAACACTGACGGGTCGGGCCTGGTGGCCGTCGCGGCAGGACGCGGCGGCCCCTGTTCGTTTGCGCGATCAGCCCTCGCGCCGATAGGTGACAGCGCCATCCATAATCGTCACCATCGCGGCGGCCTGAGTGATCTCGTCGGGGGCCAGCGCGGTCAGGTCGTGGCTCAGCACGGCAATATCGGCCACCATGCCCGCTTGCAGCCTGCCCTTGCTGTCCTCGTTGAACTCGACCCAGGCATTGTCGCGGGTATAGCTGGCCAGAGTATCCATCAGCGACTGGCTCTGGTCCGGCCAGTCCGGACCGAGATCGAGCGGCGCGATGGCGGCGCGGATGCTGGGCATCACATCGACCGGGATCACCGGCCAGTCGGTCGAGAACACCACCCGGGCCCCCGTCTTGCGGATGGTCTGCCAAGCATAGGCCCCCGCGATCTGGTCGGGATGCAGGTATTGCCCCACCGCGCCGGGCGGGAAGATATGGCCTCGCGGCGCGTGGCCCGGTTGCAGCGAGGCGACGATATCCAGTTCCGCCAGCCGGGGGATGTCGTCGGGATGGATCACCTCGATATGTTCGATCCGGTGGCGGCTGTCGCGCCTGCCATTGGCACGCCGGGCCGCTTCGAGCGCATCGATCGTGCGCCGCACCCCGGCGTCGCCGATGGCATGCACCGCGATCTGGAAGCCCAGCCGGTCAGCCTCGACACAGCAGGCGGTGAAATGCTCCTGGGTAAACACCTCGTCGCCGGTATTGCCATTGGCGCCCAGCTCGCCCGGATAGGGCCGCAGCATCAGCGCGGTGCCGCTTTCGACCACGCCGTCGATGAACATTTTCAGGTGGTTGCAGCGCACCTTGTCGCCGCGATAGGCGGCGCGCATGGCGGGCGCCTCGGCCGTCATCCGCTCTAGCGGGTCGGTGCCTTTCATGTGGAACGGCACTTCGCAGCGGCAAAGCAACCGCCCCTCGGCCTCGAGCTCGGTCAGCAGTTCGAGCTGATAGCGGTTGCCGTCCATCAGGTGCAGCCCGGTGATACCCTGCGCGGCGCAATGGGCCAGGCCGCGGGCGATCACGTCCTTGTCGCGGGCGCGCTGTTCGGGGGTGGCGGGCGGCTCGGGGTCCTTGCCGGTGGTCAGGCCCAGCATCTCGCGCCCGCCATGGCGGGTCAGGCCCAGGATCGGGCCATAGGCACCGGGTTCCAGCAACTCGCCATTGGCCAGACCATCCTCACCCATCACGATGAGCGAACCGGCATCGACCTCGCCCCCCTGGAGCAGGCCGGTCGCCTCGAGCGCGGCGGTATTGGCCCAGACGGTGTGGTGATCGGGGGCGAACATGGCCAGCGGGCGATCGGCCAGAATACTGTCCAGATCATGGCGTGTCAGGGTGTGGCCGGTGCCGAGGATGCCGTAGTCGGCCATCACGCAAAAGACGAGTGCGTCATCGGGATTGGCCTGTGCATAGGGTTGAATGGCCGCGCGCATCGCGTCCAGACCCTTGACCCCGTAAAGGCTGAGGCAATCCAGCTCGACCGAGCCGCCGAAGAGATGCACGTGGCTGTCGATAAAGCCGGGCAGCACGGTACCGCCCCGCGCGTCGATCAGCCGGGTCTCGGGTCCGGCCAGCGCCAGGATCTCGGCATCGCTGCCGACGGCGGCGATCACGCCACCCTGGATCGCCAGCGCCTGTGCTTGCGGCTGGGCCTCGTCAAAGGTGATCAGCGATCCGTTGTGAATGATGATGTCGGCGGGCATGGGCGGGCTCCGGTAAAAAAAGAGCGGCCCCGTCCGGGGACGGAGCCGCAGGGTGGTTATTTCTGAAGCTCGGTCCAGATCGCCGTATAGAGCTTGGTCGCCTCGGGCGGGCAGGTCTTGGACACAAAGGCCGCACCTTTCAGCGCGTCGGGCACCACCACTTCGGGGGCCGTTTTCATGTCCTCGGGCATATAGGCCTCGGACCCCTTGATGCCGTTGGCATAGCGGGCAAAGGCCGACAGCATGGCCGCGTTTTCCGGATCCATGATGAAGTTGAGGAAGATCTTGGCCTCTTCCACGTTCTTGGCGTCGCTCAGGATCGCGGCATTGTCCATCCAGACCGGGAAACCCTCTTGCGGATAGCCAAAGGCGATATCGGGGTTCTGGTTGCGGGCCCGGAACGAGGCGCCGTTCCAGTTCACGCCAGCGGCCAGGTCGCCCTTGGCGTATTTCTCGATATTGCCGTAATCCATCGACAGCCAGTGCGGCTTGGCCGCCTGCAGGATGTCGCGCGCCTTTTTCAGGATTTCCTTGTCGGCGGTGCATTGCTCCCCGCCCGCATAGCGGATGGCCAGGCCCATGACGTCGTTCATCTCGGGCACCACGTTGATCTTGCCCTTCAGCTCTTCGGGCGGATCAAAGATCAGCGCGGCGGTGTTGATGTCGCCACCATAGACCGAGGTGTTGACGGTGATGCCAACCGTGCCCCATTGCCACGGAACCGTATAGTTGCGGCCCGGATCGAATTCCACATCGACCCATTGCGGGTCCATATGCTTGAAATTCTCCATCTGGTTGGGCTTGCTTTCCATCAGCAGCCCCTCGCCCACGAAGATCGGGATATAGGTCCCCGAGGGCACCACGATGTCGAACCCGTGCCCGCCCGCCTTGATCTTGGCCAGCGCGGTGTCGTTGCTGTCGTAATCGGTGATCGTGACCTTGATGCCGGTCTCGGCCTCGAATTTCTCGATCATTTCGGGCGAGGTGTAGTTGCCCCAGTTGAAGATGTTCAACTCGCCCTCCGCCAGCGCGGGGCCGGCCAGAACGAGGGTCAGTGCCGTCAGTGCCTTTTTCATCAGTACTCTCCCTTTGGTGTTTTACTTTCTGAATTTGCTCAGCAGCGTGTAAGCGATCACCATGGTGATCGAGATGCCCAGAAGGGCGGTGGAAATCGCGTTGATCTCGGGCGTCACCACGCGGCGCAGCTGGCCCAGCATATAGGTGGGCAGCGTGTCCTGACCGGCGGATTTCACGAATTCGGTGATCACCACGTCATCCAGCGAGATGACAAAGGCCAGCATGGCGCCCGCCAGGATACCCGGCCACAGCTGCGGCAGGGTCACCCGGCGGAACACCTGAAACGGAGGGGCGTAAAGATCGGCGGCGGCCTGTTCCAGGCTCAGATCCATGCCCTGAAGCCGCGCCCGGATCGGCAGATAGGCAAAGGGGATGCAAAAGGCCGAATGCGCGAGGATCAGATAGGCCAGCCCGGTATAGCCGGTGGCGACCTTGATCATCGCGAAAAAGATCAACAGCGCCACGGCGGTCACGATCTCGGGCACCATCAGCGGCTGGTTGATCAGGGCAAACACCGCCGTCTGCCCCCGGAACCGCCGCGTGCGGGTGGTGGCCAGCGCGGCCAGCACCGCAACCGTGGTCGAAATGCCCGAGGCCCAGAGCGCGACGACCAGCGAGCGCAGCGTCGCCTCCTGTACCTGCTCGTTCTCCCAGGCCGAGGCGTACCAGCGCCACGAGAAGCCCTCCCAGATGGCGATCGAGGTGCCGGCGTTGAAGGAATAGACCACCAACAGGATGATCGGCATGTAGAGCATCGCGAAACAGGCAAAGGCGATGGTGGTGAAGCCGGTCTGCTTGCGGATGTCAAAGACGCGCTCAGCCATGGTGGGCCTCGTCATTGCCGGCGGCGCGCACATAGGCCAGCAGCGCCACCATCACGATCGCCAGCAGCGTGATCGACAGCGCCGCGCCCAGCGGCCAGTTGCGGCCCTGCCCGAATTGCAGCTCGATCAGGTTGCCGATCATCAACTGGTTGCCGCCGCCCATCACGCGCGGCGTCACATAGGCGCCCAGCGAGGGTACGAAAACAAGGATCGACCCCGCGATCACCCCCGGCTTGACCAGCGGCAGGATCACCCGGCGCAACACCTGGAGCCGGGTCGCATAGAGGTCATAGCCCGCCTCGACCAGCCGGAAATCGAACCGTTCCATCGAGGCATAGATGGGCAGGACCATCAGCGGCAGATAGACATAGACCATGCCCAGCAGGATCGAGAATTCGGTGAACAGCATCTGGATCGGCGCGTCGATGATGCCCAGCGCGATCAGAACGGTGTTCACGGTGCCTTCGTTGCGGATCAGCTCGAGGATGGCAAAGGTGCGGATCAGCAGGTTGGTCCAGAACGGGATGATGATCAGCAGCATCCACAGGTCACGCTGCTTTTTCGGGCGCGTGGCAATGAAATAGGCGGTGGGAAAGCCGAAGGCGAGACAGGCCAGCGTGGTCAGCGCCGACAGTTTCACCGACCGCCAGAAGATGCTCAGATGCGCGTCCGACCATCCCAGCGTGTCATCGAAAATGTCGCGCTGCATGAAGACGTTGAACCAGGCATCGAACGAGAGCTGCCATTCGACGCCGCCATAATCCCCTGGGCTGAGAAAAGAATAGACCAGCGTGATCAGCAAGGGTCCGCTGGCGGCCAGAAGCAGGATGGCCAAAGCCGGCATCAACAGCAGCCAGCGGTTGCGGGCCGCGCGGCGTGCCGTGATATCCGGTATCTCCGCCATCGCTCAGTCCCTCAGCACCTGGGCGACCTCGGCAGGAAAGCACACCCCCACCGGATCACCGGTGGCAAATCCCGCCGTGCTGTCGGGGCTGTTCTGCTGGCGCAGCACAAAGGTTGTCCCGTCTTCGAGGGTCACGTGAAAATGGGTGTCGGTGCCGAAATAGACCGCATCGCTCAGCACGCCCGCAAGCAGCCCTTCGGCGGGCGTGCCCAGGCGGGCATGTTCGGGGCGCACCGCGATGGTGACACGGCCGTTGACCCCTTGGGCGGCACGGGCGGCAATGGTGCGCCCCGAGCCCAGTCTCAGCGTTGCCGCACCGTCCCTGTTCTCGACCACATCGGCTGACAGGAAATTGGTATCACCGATGAAATCGGCGACAAACCGGTCGGCGGGATGGTCGTAGATCTCGCGCGGGGAACCGATCTGGCGGATGGCGCCATCGGACATCACCGCGATCCGGTCCGACATGGTCAGCGCCTCTTCCTGGTCATGGGTGACAAAGATGAAGGTGATGCCGGTCTCGGTCTGAAGGCGCTTGAGTTCAAGCTGCATGTTCTTGCGCAGCTTGAAATCCAGCGCGCTCAGCGGCTCGTCCAGAAGCAGCACGCGGGGCTTGGGCGCCAGCGCCCGGGCCAGCGCAACGCGCTGTTGTTGACCGCCCGAGATCTGGCCGGTCTGCCGGTCGGCGAGATGCGACATCTGCACCAGTTCCATCATCTCGCCCACGGTCTGGCTGATCTCGGCCTTGGGCCTGCCCAGCATCTCCAACCCGAAACCGATATTCTCGGCCACCGTCATGTGCGGAAACAGCGCATAGCTCTGGAACACGGTGTTGATCTGGCGCTTGTAGGGCGGCAGGTCCAGCAGGCTCTGCCCGAACATCTCGAGCGTGCCCGAGGTCGGATGCTCGAACCCCGCGATCAGCCGCAGGATCGTCGTCTTGCCGCAACCCGACGGGCCAAGCAGCGTGAAAAACTCGTTGTCGGCTATGTCGATCTCGACACCGCTCAGGGCCTCGACCGGCGGATTGCCCGGATACACCTTGCGCAAGGCACGTGCGCTGATCGCGTTGGTCAAATGCGCCCCCCATCTGGTCGCGGCATCCTGACGGATACGTCATTCACTTGATGATTGCCCCAAACATATCCCGGGGATATACCCCACTAGGGGTATTTTTCGACTGATTTTCCCCCCGATGTAGGTATTTTTACCGTGATGAACCCGACCGAACGGGATATCCTGCGCTTGCGCCGGGCGATGGCCACCGTCGGCACGCCCGCATTCTTTCCCGCCTATCGCCGGTTGTTCAGGGCGCGGATGCCTTTTGCAACCTTTCTGATGTTCCGCTTCGATCCCGGCAAGGCGCCGATGATGCTGGACGCCTGGCTGATGGCCAAGAAGCTGCCCAGTTCGGCGCTGACGGAATATGTCGACAACACCTATGCCTTTGACCCGTTCTTTCAGTTTCGCGACCTGCCCCGCGGTGGCGGTCTCTACCGGCTGCCGGAGATCGCGCCGGACCGCTTCTTTTCCAGCGAGTATTATCTGGAGTATTACCGCAAGACCGGGCTGTGCGACGAGGTGGGCCTGCTCGCTCCGCTGCCCTCGGGCACCCGCCTGCACCTGTCCATCAGCCGGTTCGACGAGATGGGCCCCTATCGCCGGCGCGAGCTTCAATGTCTGAAGCATCACGCGCCGGTCCTGCTGGAACTGCTGACCCAGCATGTCACCCTGCTCGACCCGCGCCGCTCTGAAAGCACGCCGGTCGAAACACCGTCGCTGGCCGAACTGATCCGCTCGCATGCACGGGAAAAGCTGGCAATCGGCCTTACGAAACGCGAGGCGCAGATTGCCGCGCTGGTGATGCAGGGCCATTCCAACGGCTCGGCGGCGCTGACCCTGGACATTGCCCGCGAGACCAGCAAGGTCCATCGCCGCAACCTCTATCGCAAACTGGCGATTTCCTCGCAAAGCGAGCTTTTCGGCCTGCTCAGGCACCTGATGTGACGACATGTATGTCCCGCCGGGAACAGGCAGAAATCGCGCGGGCCGCGGGGCCGGACAGGCTTTGCCAGCGCATTCACCGTCATTACGATGATCAACGGTTAGCCAGCAGGGTTTTTTCATCTTGCGCCCGGCACCTCGCCTCGTGCTGCGGGGACTTGGAGGAGCGCCAGCGTCGCAAGGCATCGGAGCGGGGATGTCACCTTGGAGACAGCAAGAACCGCATGTCCTGCCACGAACAGCAACACCGCCGCCTGTCAACGACGCGGTATGTCGAAGCCGGGCAGCGCCAGTTCGAACCCCTCGAACCGGAAACCGGGTGAGACGGTGCAACTGACCAGCGTGTATTCGCCGGTGCTGCGCGCGGCCTGCCACCAGCCGGGCGGCACGATCAGTTGCGGCGCACCCGCTCGCAGGTCCGGCGTCAACAGGTGATCGGTGGCGGGGCCGGTATCGGTCGCGCTCATCGACAGGACCAGAGACGCGCCCGCGTGCCAGAGCCAGATCTCGGTCGCGTCGACCCGGTGCCAATGGCTGCGTTCGCCCGATTTCAGCAGGAAATAGATGCAGGTGCCGCTGGCGCGGCCCGGATTGTCGGCAATCCAGGTCTGCCGGTACCAGCCGCCTTCGGGATGGGGTTCCAGTTCGAGGTGGCGGATGATCTCTTCGGCGGTCATATGATCGGGCATCGGCTCTCTCGCTTGGGGCTGGTCTTTCGCTCGGTCCAGCATATCTTGGGCGCATGACAATCGCGATCCCCTTCGACAACAGTTACGCCCGGCTGCCGGGCGGGTTCTTTTCCGCGCAGGTGCCCGACCCGGTCCGCGCACCACGCCTTGTGGCATTCAACACCGATCTCGCACGCCTGCTGGGCATCACGCCGGGCGATCTGCCCGAGATGGCGCAGGTCTTTGCCGGCAACACCGTCCCGCAAGGTGCCGAACCGCTGGCGCAGCTTTATTCCGGGCACCAGTTCGGCAATTACAACCCGCAACTGGGCGACGGGCGCGCGATCCTGTTGGGCGAGGTGCTGGGCAGTGACGGCATCCGCCGCGACATCCAGCTCAAAGGTGCGGGGCGCACGCCCTATTCGCGCGGGGGCGACGGACGGGCCTGGCTTGGCCCGGTGTTGCGCGAATATGTGGTGAGCGAGGCGATGGCGGCCCTCGGCATCCCCACCACCCGCGCACTGGCGGCGGTCGAAACCGGCGAGACAGTTCGGCGCGAGCAGGCCCTGCCCGGTGCAGTGCTGACCCGCGTGGCGCAAAGCCACCTGCGGGTTGGCACGTTCCAGGTCTTTGCCGCGCGGGGCGAGATCGGGCACCTGAAACGGCTGACCGACTATGCCATTGCCCGCCATTATCCGGATGCCGATGGGCCAATGGGCCTGCTGACCGCCGTCCGCGATGCGCAGGCGCGGCTGATCGCGCGCTGGATGGGGGTGGGGTTCATCCACGGGGTGATGAATACCGACAACAGCACTATCTCGGGCGAGACCATCGATTATGGCCCCTGCGCCTTCATGGATACCTATCACCCAGACACGGTCTATTCGTCGATCGACCGCTATGGGCGCTATGCCTATTCCAATCAGCCCGATATCGCGGTCTGGAACCTGGCACAGCTGGCCACCGCACTGATCCAGCAGGTCGAGGACAAGGAGGCCGCCGTCGAAGAGGCCACCGCGATCGTGCATGCCATGCCTGCCTTGCTGGAACGCGAATGGCTTGGCGTATTTGCCGCCAAGATCGGCATCGATCGACCCGGCGAGGCCGACAAGACGCTGGTGACGGACCTGCTCACCCGCATGGCGCGCGAACGGGCCGATTTCACCAATACGTTTCGCGCCCTGGGCGGCCCGAGGGCGCGCGACCAGTTCACCGACCCGACCGCCTATGATAGCTGGGCGACGGAATGGCAGCAGCGCGTTGGGCAAGAGGCAGCGCCCGACTCTGTGATGCGGACCGCCAATCCCGCCTTCATCCCGCGCAATCACCGGGTCGAACAGATGATCGCGGCGGCGGTAAACGGCGACTATGCCCCGTTCCAGAGGCTCCATACCGTGCTGTCCCGTCCTTACGAGGATCAGCTGGATCACATCGACCTGACCCGCCCACCAGCGGAAAACGAGGTCGTACAGGCCACGTTCTGCGGCACCTGACCCTTCATTTCGCCCAAAATACTCCGGGGGGGCCTACAAAATTCGACGAATTTTGTAGGCGGGGGCAGCGCCCCCTGGCCCGGCTCCGCCTCAGCGCCGGTTGATCAGCACGATCCCTGTCGCGACAAGAGCAAGTGCCAGCCAGACCACGGCGCCCACCCGCTCGTCCAACAGCAGCAAGCCAAAGATCACCGCCAGAACCGGTGACAGAAAGCTGAACGAGGCCACGCCATTGGCCTGGTAGACGGCCAGCAGCCGGAACCAAATCACGAATCCGAGTCCCACCACGCAAACCGCCTGAAACAGCAGCCCGGCCCAATGCAGAAGCTCGGGCGCGCGCAGGCTCTCACCCGTCAGCGGCGCAAGCAACAGCAGCAGCGGCGCCGAGATCACCAGTTGGCTTGTCAGCTGCATTTCCGCCGGGACGCGGGCCATCGGTGTCAGCCGCACTCCCAGCGCGATCCCGGCCCAGCACATGGCAGCAAATACAGCAAGCGCATCGCCCAAGAGGCTCACATGCGCGGCATCGCGCTCGAGCAGCGCAAGCACCACCCCGCCCATGGCCAGCACCAATCCCAGAACCCGCGCTCCGGACAGCCGTTCGCCCGGCAAAAGAAAGTGACCGCCCAGCGCCAGCCAGACCGGCATCGAATAGAACAGGATCGACACCCGCGAGACCGACGTCAGATCGAGCGCGGCAAACAGCGCCATGAACTCGATAGTAAAGAGCAAGCCTGTGATCAGTGCGCCCATCAAGGCCGCGCGCGGAAAAGCCATCGGTTTGCGTCGGGCAAGCATCCATACCAGCACAAAGACCAATGCGACAGCCGAGCGTAGCCCGGCCTGAAAAACCGGTCCAAATCCGCCGCCGGTCACCTTGATCACCACCTGGTTGAAGGCCAACAGCGCGGCAATGCCGACAAGGGCCACGGCTCCGGCCGCGTCGACGGGGCGTTTCTGTTCCATGCAGGCACAGAACGGCGGGGTCCTGCACATGTCAAGCAAATCCCGCGATCCGGCCCTTGCGCCCCGCCGCGCGCTGCCGCATGACGGGGGACAGGATCCATGACGCAACCGATGACGATAGCCCCGACGCTGCGCCTTGCCAGCTACAACATCCAGAAATGCGTGGGCCTCGACCTGCGCCGCCAGCCGCGCCGTATCCTTCAGGTACTGGGGGCGCTCGGCGCCGATATCGCCGTGCTGCAAGAGGCCGACAAACGCCTGCCGCCGCGTCCCGCCGCCCTGCCGCATTTCGTGCTGGAGGAGGCCGGCTGGAACGTGGTGGACCTGGGCGGCGCCGGATCGCTGGGCTGGCACGGCAATGCGGTGATCTGGAAGGGCGCCGGCATCACCCAGCTTTCGAGCGCCCATCACGACCTGCCGGGATTCGAGCCGCGCGGCGCGGTGCGGGTCGAGTTCGATACCCCAATCGGATCGCTGCGGGTTCTGGGCCTGCATCTTGGCCTGCTCGCGGCCTCGCGCCGGGACCAGATCGTGCACCTCGCCCACGATCTGAAGCGGTTGCCGCCGATGCCCACGGTTTGGGCCGGCGATTTCAACGAATGGTCGCGCCAGCCTGTGCTGGACCATCTGGCGCCGATGCTGCGCTTCCTTCCGGCCCGGCCCAGCTTTCCGGCGCCGCGTCCGCTGGGGGCTTTGGACCGGATCGCGCACAGCGCGGAGCTGAGTGCCGTTGCGCATGGCGTCTTTGCCGAGCGTCCCGCCCCCATCGCCTCGGATCACCTGCCGGTCTGGGCCGATCTCACGCGTCCGGACTGACAGCCCTCAAACGGCGCACAGGCTTCTTTCTGCTCGGACATTTTTACCGGGGGGCGAAAAAATTCGACGAATTTTTTCAGCACCAGCACCCCGTCATGCCTCGTCCGGCAGGCTGACGATACCGCCCCCCACCAACGCGCCCACACCAGTGGTGCCGGGGCACGAGGTCGGCAGGCCGCGCGCCACCCGCACCGCCAGATAGGCGAAGGCCTGCGCCTCGAGCATGTCGCCATCAAGCCCGACGCTTTCGACCGGTTCAACGGCGCAATCCAGGGACACTTGCAGCATCTCCATCAGCACCGGATTGTGCCGCCCGCCGCCGGTAACCAGCACCCGCGCAGGCGGACGCGGGCAATGTTCCATCCCCTGCGCCACCGCCGCTGCACACATGCCTGTCAGCGTCGCCACCGCATCGCTGTCGCTGAGTTCGGACACCAACCCGATCATCTCGGAAAAATCGTTTCGGTCCAGCGACTTGGGCGGCATTCTTGCAAAATAGGGCTCGGCCAGAAAAAGCTCCAGCGCGCCGGTCTCCACGGTGCCGCCCCGCGCCACCGCGCCGCCTTCGTCCATCGGCAGGCCCAGCCGCACCTGCACCAGATCGTTGACCGGTGCGTTGGCCGGACCGGTGTCAAAGGCCAAAAGCGCGCCGGGCGTCTCGGGCCGGTCAAAAGACGGATCCACATAGGTCAGGTTGCCCACTCCACCGAGGTTCAGAAAACACAAGGGCTCGCTGGCACCGATCCACTTGGCGCAGGCAAAATGAAAGAACGGCGCCAAAGGCGCGCCCTCTCCGCCCAGTTGCACATCGTCGCTGCGGAAGTCCCAGACCACCGGCCGCCCCAGGGCGGCGGCAAGAGCCGCGCCATCGCCAACTTGCAATGTACCCCGCCCGCGCGGCTCATGCGCCAGGGTCTGGCCGTGAAACCCCACCAGATCGACGCCCTCGAACCCGGCCAGCGCCTGCACATGGGCTTGCGTCACCAGATCGCCTGCCGCCTCGACCTCGGGCCCGCTCCAGCGCCCGAGACCAGCGCGCAGCACAGCGCGCTCCTCGGGCGCATAGGCGCGATACCCCACCGGCCCGAATCCGAAAATCGCCAGACCATCGGTCTCGACCACCGCCGCATCGACCCCGTCCAGCGACGTGCCCGACATCGCCCCCAGCGCCGTGACCGGCCCCACTCGCCCGATGGCCCTCTTCATGGCCTTTTCCTTTGTTCAACTGCCGCCTATAAGTGCCCCGCAATCCAACCCCGAGGCAAGACATGACCTACCATCCCAAATCGGATTTCATCGCGGTGATGATGGAGCGCGGCTTTCTCGCCGACTGCACCGATTATCAGGGCCTCGACGAGGCGCTGATCAAGGGATGCCAGCCCGGCTATATCGGCTTTGACGCCACCGCCAAATCGCTGCACGTGGGCAGCCTGATCCAGATCATGATGCTGCGCTGGCTGCAAAAAACCGGGCACAAGCCGATCACGCTGATGGGCGGCGGCACCACCAAGGTGGGCGATCCGTCCTTTCGCGCCGACGAACGCCCGCTGCTGACGCCCGCCCAGATCGACGAGAATATCGCCGGGATCCGCAAGGTATTCGCCGCCTATATCGACTATGACAGTGGCACCGAGAACGCGGCACTGATGCTCAACAACGATGAATGGCTGGCCGATCTGAACTATCTCGATTTCCTGCGCGATATCGGGCGACATTTCTCGGTCAACCGGATGCTGTCGTTCGAGAGCGTGAAATCCCGTCTCGACCGGGAACAATCGCTCAGCTTCCTCGAATTCAACTACATGATCCTGCAAGCCTATGATTTCATGGAGTTGAACCGCCGCTATGGCTGTATCCTGCAAATGGGCGGCTCGGACCAGTGGGGCAATATCGTCAACGGCATCGACCTGACCCGCCGGGTGATCGACCACGAGGTCTATGGCCTCACCTCGCCGCTGCTGACCACGTCTGACGGCAAGAAGATGGGCAAGAGCCAGGACGGCGCCGTCTGGCTCAACCCCGACATGCGCTCGCCTTACGAATTCTGGCAGTTCTGGCGCAACACCACCGATGCCGATGTGGGCCGGTTCCTGAAACTCTATACCGAGCTGCCCGTCGACGAATGCGACCGCCTGGGCGCGCTGGCGGGTTCCGAGATCAACGCCGCCAAGGTGATCCTCGCCAACGAGGTCACCGCCCTTTGTCACGGGGCCGAGGCGGCGGCGGCGGCCGAGGCCACCGCCCGTGAAGTGTTCGAAAAGGGCGGAATCGGTGACGACCTGCCCACGCTCACCCTTGGCGCCGCCGACCTGCCTGCCTCCATCGTGCAGCTGATCGTCAAGACCGGCCTCGCCAAATCCGGCAAGGAGGCCAAGCGCCTCATCGCCGAGGATGGCGCCCGCCTGAATGACGCGCCACTGACCGATGCGGGTCTGATGATCGAGGCGGGTGACCTCACCCAACCGATCAAGCTCAGCGCCGGCAAGAAACGCCACGCGCTGGTACAGCTGGCCTAGAACAACCGCCCCTTCATTTCGCCCCAAATACTCCGGGGGTGAGGCCCGCAAGGGCCGAGGGGGCAGCGCCCCCTTGCCCCCACCGGGTTCAGAACAGGGCCATGACCCCCAACCCCAAAAGCAGCACGCCGGACAGGATCGCCGCCAGCAGGGCGGCGGCCGCCCGCGTCGGGTTCGGGGCGGCGATCCTCTGGCCAAATACCCGTTTCATACGCGCATTAACCTGGTCTTAGGTTTCGAACCGGTTAATGGCGCCATGTGCGACACCACCGCCCCCGATGCGCCCCCCTTGCAGCAAAGCGCCGAATTCGCCGCCGCACTGGCGCTTTGCGGCCAGCGGGCGGCGCGACTGGATGACGGTACACTGGTGCTGACACGGCGCATTGGCGGGCTGCCCATCGCCCTTCTCAGCCGTGCCCGGCTTGCCCCTCGGGCCTTGCCCGGCCTGCTCGCCCGCGCCGGGTTGCGCCGCAGCCTGATCCTGATGAACCCGGACACACCCTGCCCGGGTCTCGATCGGCTGGGGGCGGTGCCGTTGATCACCCCCGCCCATGTGGCTGAACTGGATCTCACCGGCGATCTGATGGCGGGGCTGCACCAGAAATGGCGCAACCGCCTGCGCCATGCGCGCAGGCAGGGCCTGCGCGTGACACAGGGCCCGCTGCCGCAGGACCCCGCCCATTGGCTGCTCATCGCCGAGGCCGCGCAACAGCGCGCGCGCGGCTACCGCAACTGGCCCACCGCCCTGACGCTGGCCTATGCGCGCGCCAATCCCGGCGCGGCGCAGCTGTTCACCGCCCGCCAGGGCGGAACCCCCGTCGCGGGCCTGTTGATCCTGCGCCATGGTACAGCCGCCAGCTATCACATCGGCCACAGCACCCCGACGGGCCGGGCCGCCAGCGCCCAGACCCTGCTGATGTGGCAGGCGATGACATGGCTCTCCGCCCAAGACGCGACCCGGCTTGACCTCGGCCCGGTGGAGACCGAACAGACCCCCGGCCTGACCCGGTTCAAGCTGGGCACCGGCGCCCGCACGCGCCCCCTTGGCGGTACCTGGGCCTGGTGGCCGCCGATGGGCAAAACGTTGCGTCCGCTGGCCTGGCTCGACCGCAGGCGCATGCAACAAAGCTGGACAGACGCCCCCGCCCCGGATTATTGAACATATGTTCATATCAGGGAGAGGCCCATGCAACTCGACACAACCGCAGCCGTGATCACCGGCGGCGCCTCCGGTCTGGGCGAGGCAACCGCCCGCTATTTCGCCGAGAACGGCGCGCAGGTGACTATCCTCGACCGCGATGCCGAACGCGGTGAAAAGGTCGCCGCCGAGATCGGCGGGCATTTCGCCCAGACCGACGTGACCAGCGAAGACTCGGTCACCGCCGCCATCGCCCACGCCATGGAGAAGATGGGCAAGATCACCGCCGCGGTGAACTGCGCCGGTATCGCCTATGGTATCAAGACGGTGGGCAAGGAAGGCGCGCATCCCCTGGACGCCTTCCAGCGCACCATCGACATCAATCTGGTTGGCAGTTTCAACGTCGCGCGCCTGGCCGCCGTCGAGATGGCAAAGAACGACCCCGAACCGGATGGCGCGCGCGGCGTGATCATCAACACCGCCTCGGTCGCGGCCTTTGACGGGCAAAAGGGCCAGGTGGCCTATTCCGCCTCCAAGGGTGGCGTTGTGGGCATGACCCTGCCGATGGCGCGCGATCTGGCCTCGACCGGGATTCGGGTGATGACCATCGCACCCGGCATCTTCCTGACGCCGATGCTGATGGGCCTGCCTGAAGAGGTGCGCGCTGGTCTGGCCGCCGATGTGCCGAATCCCGCCCGCCTGGGAGACCCGCGCGAATACGGCCGTCTGGCCGGGTTCATCGTCGAGATGGGCTATCTCAACGGCGAGGTGATCCGCCTCGACGGCGCCCTGCGGATGCGCTGAGCCTTTGGCCCGTGGCCGGGCTTACCCGGCCTCGGCCTTTTCTTCCAGAGTCAGCCATTCCTCTTCGACGGCAGAGAGTTTCTCTTGCCGCTGCACCAGAGCCTCGGTCGCTTTCTGGAACTTGATCGGTTCGCGGGTATAAAGCTCGGGGTCGGCCATCAGTTCCTGCAACTTGGCAATCTCGGCTTCAAGTCGGGCGATCTCGGCCGGCAGCGCCTCGAGCCGGTGCTTTTCCGAGAAGGTGAGGCCCGATTTCGGCTTCACCTCTTGCTTTGCCTTTGGCGCAGAAAGTTTTGATTTTACGTCTTCTTTCGGCGTATCCTCGCCCCGTTGCGCGCGATAGTCCGTCCAGCCTCCGGCATAGACCACGGCGCGGCCATCCCCCTCCATTGCAACCGTGGTAGTGGCGACGCGGTCGAGGAAATCGCGGTCGTGGCTGACCAGCAGCACAGTGCCGTCGTAATCGTCCAGAATTTCCTGCAACAGGTCGAGCGTCTCCACATCCAGGTCGTTGGTCGGTTCGTCCAGCACCAGCACATTCGAGGGTTTCGCCATCAGCCGCGCCAGCAACAGCCGCGCCTTTTCACCGCCCGATAGCGATTTCACCGCCGCCCGCGCCTGGCGTTCGTCGAACAGGAAATCCTTGAGATAGGCGACCACATGTTTGGGCTGGCCGCGTACCATGACCTGATCGGCCTTGCCCGACACGCGCATCTCGGGGTCGCTGGTCAGGCTGTCCCACAGGCTCATCTCGGGGTCGAGCTGGGCGCGGGTCTGGTCGAATACCGCGATCTCCAGATTGGTGCCCAGCCGCACGGTGCCGCTGTCCGGTTCGACCTGACCCAGCAACATCTTGAGCACGGTGGTCTTGCCCACCCCATTGGGACCGACAAAGGCGACCCGGTCGCCGCGCAGCACGGTCAGGTCTAGCCCGCGCAGGATGGGCTTGCCATCGAACGCCTTGGTCAGGCCCTGCGCCTCGATCACCTTGCGGCCCGATTTCGGACCCGCATCCAGCGACATCGCCGCCGTGCCCTGACGCTTGATCTGCGAGGCGCGTTCGGCCCGCAACGCCTGAAGCGCGCGCACCCGGCCCTGGTTGCGCTTGCGCCGGGCGCTGATGCCTTCGACCGCCCAGCGGCTTTCGGACTTGATCAGCCGGTTCAACTTGTGGCGGGCGGTGTCCTCGTCCTCCCAGACCTTGTCACGCCAAGCCTCGAAATCCTCGAAGCCACGTTCTTGACGGCGCACGATTCCCCTGTCGATCCAAAGGGTTGCGCGCGTCAATGCACGCAGGAACGCACGGTCGTGCGAGATCAGCACAAAGGCGGCGCGGGTGGCCGACAACTCGCGTTCAAGCCATCCGATCGCTTCGATATCCAGATGGTTGGTCGGCTCGTCCAGCAACATCAGCTCGGGCGCCTCGGCCATCAGCTTGGCCAGCGCGGCGCGGCGCCGCTCGCCGCCCGAAGCGGTCTCGACCGCGCGGGCGGGGTCGAATTTCAGCCCCTCACCGGCGCGCTCGACCTTGTAAAGCTCGCCCGGCTCCAGCCCGCTCGCGGCGTAATCGCCCAGCGTGGCAAACCCGGTCATGGTCGGGTCCTGCTCCATGTATCCGACCGACTTGCCGGGCGGGATCACGATCTCGCCCGCGTCGGGTTCGACCAGCCCGGCCATCACCTTCATCAGTGTGGATTTGCCCGACCCGTTGCGCCCGACAAGCGCCACGCGGTCGCCCGGCTGAACCACCAGATCGAGATCGGAAAATACCGGCTCGCCGCCGAAGGTCAGCGAGATACCGGTCATCTGCAACAGAGGAATACGTGCCATGCCCGCCAGCTAAACCGCGCCCCGCATGGCGTCAACGCCCCTTGTGTGCCCTCCAGGCTCAGAATCCATTAATCCTGAGCCTAGCCCGCCACTGCCCGCAACAGCCGCTTGCGCGCGGGCGGGATCGCGCCGATCTCGAGCCCGGTGAACACATGCAGCGTGTTCATCTGCCGGTCCACCACCGCGTGGTCGCTGACCCAGCCGCCCATCAGCAGATAGGTCCTGAGCAGCGGCGGCATGCGCAGCATCGCCTTCTTGGCGTCGGGCTTGCGCCGCAGGCGGGCGGCGAATCGGAACACGTCGGGCGCCTTGACCCGCGGCAGCCAGCGCTTGGGCGCCAGATGACGGTGTTTCAGCATCGCGAAGGCATCAAGATAATCGGCCGTCTCGGTCCCGGCAAACGAGGAGCAGCCAAACAGCATCTGCACCCCGGTGCGGTCGACAAAAGCGGTCATCGCCCCCCAGGCCACCCGCAGGATATCGGCGTCGTGATGGTCGGGATGAATGCAGAACCGGCCCATCTCGACCATGCGGCCCTCGAAGCTTTGCAGCCCCGCCAACTCGTAGAATTGCGCCGAATAGCTGCGCCCGATCTCGGCGCCGCCCTCCATCGTCAGCATGCGAAAGCAGCAGACCAGCGCAGCGCCCTGTCGCATGTCCTCGACCAGAATGTGGTCGCAGACAGTGTCGAACCGATCCCGGTCGGGTGTCGCGGTACGAAAGGCCCGTGTCCGCAGCGCCTGAGCCGCGGCGATATCCGCAGGCCCCTGCGCCAGTCGCGCGCGATAGCGGCCTTTGCTCAACAGTACGGTATCCGGCATCACGCGGCCCTCCACTGAACAGGTCAAACCTAGTGGGCCGACCCCTAGCACACAAGATGTGACGCCGGGGTGACAGGTATTGCCGATCAGTTGATCACGTTCGCGGGGTTGAAATTGCCCAGGTTGCCCAGCAGCTGGCGGATAAAGGTCTTGTCCTCGACGCTGGAGCTGGTCACCCGCCGCTCCAGCGGGATGACGCGACCGTCTTCCAGCCCGTAGCGCTCGATATTGCGGACCACGCCGCGCTGGTCAAAGCTGATCGCCACCAGTTCGCGCGAGACGACCTGCGGCGCACGGGCGCCGTAATGGCGCATGCGGGTCGCGACATAGTAATAGCCGCTTTCATTCAGCAGGCCCGAGGAACTGGGGGTGCCGACGGCCTCGACCACGCTGTCACGGGTATCGACGCCGACCTGGATCGCGGCCAGCTCCTCGGCGGTCGGCACATAGCCGTGATTGCGGTAGATGGCGGTACAGGCGGTCAGCGCACCGACGGTGAGGCCGATAGCCACGATGCGGAACACCGGTTTCAGCAGCCCTGCGGTCTTTGACATTCCTGCCCCCTTGCCTTGGCCTTGCGCGCCTTTTATCCCGATTACAGAAACCTTTGCTCCGGTTCAACAGACGAAAGCGCACCAATGTCCGACGAAACCGTGTTGCGGGTCGCAGATCTGCCACAAAACAGCGTTACCGCCTTCGACCTGCGCCCCGGCCCCGCCCGACTGGCCGAGATCGCCCAGGATCTGGGCCTGGACGGCCTGCGCAAGCTGCGCTTCAGCGGCACGATCCGGGCCGAGGGCAAGCGGGACTGGCGGCTTGAGGCCGAGCTGGGCGCCACGGTGATCCAGCCCTGCGTCGTCACGCTGGACCCGGTCACCACCCGCATCGACACCCGGCTGACCCGGCTGTTTCTTGCCGATTGGACCGAGCCGGACGAGGAAGAGGCCGAAATGGCCACCGAGGATGACGAGGCCGAACCGCTGCGCGCGACCATCGACCTGGACGCCGTAATGAGCGAGGCACTCGCGCTGAATCTGCCCGCCTATCCCCGCAAGGAAGGCGTCGATCTGGGTCAGGCGGTGTTCACCGAGCCGGGCAAACAGGCGATGACGGACGAGGAAACCCGCCCCTTTGCCGGGCTGGCCGCGCTGCGCGAAACCCTCAAAAAAGACTCATGACAAGGGCGGTGAAACCTGCCATAGGGAGCGGTCAGAAAAACCCCTTGAACGTGGCGAGAATCGCAGTATTTTCGCGCGCTCAATCGGATTTAGGGTTGGACAATGCGGGGGCCGCGGCCTAAACGCTCGTCACGCCTTCTGGGAAACGAAGAATGAAACCGGCCTGCGGCGCTGTCTGCGGCCCTCAGTTAAGACAAAGGTTGAGACAATGGCTGTCCAACAGAACAAAGTATCCAAATCGCGTCGCAACATGCGCCGTGCGCATGACGCCCTGGTTGCTGCCAACCCGAACGAATGCGGCAATTGCGGCGAGCTGAAGCGCCCGCACCACGTCTGCGCCGCCTGCGGCCATTACGACGACCGCGAAGTCGTTGCTCAGGCCGACGAGATCGAGCTGGACGAAGACGCGGCCTAAGCCCGATCTGGAGCAGGCCACGGCATGACGGCTCAGCCCGATCAGACCGGCAATGCGTCCGGACAGATCATCATCTCGGTTGACGCCATGGGCGGGGACGCGGGTCCCTCGGTCGTGGTGGCAGGCATTGCGAAATCGGCAAAGAAGAACCCCCATGTGGGGTTCATTCTGCATGGCCCTGAAGACGGGCTGAAAAAGCTGGTCGCCAAGCGGCGCGTTCTCGACGGACGCGTCGTTTTTCGTGATTGCACCGATGTGGTCACGATGGAGGACAAACCCAGCCAGGTCGTGCGCAACGGTAAGAACACCTCGATGTGGTCGACGCTGGAATCGGTGCGCAACGGCGAGGCCGCCGGTGCCGTCAGCTGCGGCAATACCGGGGCGCTGATGGCGCTGAGCATGCTGCGGCTGCGGCGCCTGCCCGGTGTGACCCGCCCGGCCATCGCGATTCTGTTCCCCTCGGGCAACCCGCAGGGGTTCAACGTGTTGCTCGATGCCGGCGCGGATATCCGCGCCGATGCCCGCGACCTGTTGCAATATGCGCTGATGGGCGCGTCCTATGCGCGAAACGGCATGAACCTGCCCCGCCCCCGTGTCGGGCTGCTCAATGTCGGTACCGAAGAGCACAAGGGCAAGGCCGAGCTGAAAGAAGCGCAGGCGCTGATCGCGGACTACGCGGATCGCGCAAATTTCGAATTCGTAGGCTTTGTCGAAGGCAGCGACATTCCCGGCAAACGATGTGACGTGATCGTCACGGACGGGTTCACCGGCAATGTGGCGATCAAGACCGGCGAAGGCACTGCGCGGATGATCGGCTCGCTGTTGCGCGAGGCCTTCAAATACTCGCCGCTGTCGCGGCTGGCCTCGCTGCTCGCGGTGACTTCTCTCCAGCGGCTCAGCAAGCGGATCGACCCGCGCCGCGTGAATGGCGGCGTATTCCTGGGGCTGAACGGTACCGTGATCAAGTCGCATGGCAGCGCCGATGCCACCGGTATCTCGGCGGCGGTCAAGCTTGCGTTCACTCTCGCGCAATCAGGTTTTGCTGAGCGGCTGGCTGCCCGGGTTGCATCCGCCGCCGCCCTTACCCAAGATGAACCAGCCCCAGCCGGGGCCCAGGCAGAAGAACAAGAAAGCAGGTAAAATCAATGGCAGGCCGCGCAGTTGTCAGAGGTGTCGGGCACTATCTTCCCGAACAGATCGTTCCCAACGCGGCATTCGAGAAAACCCTGGATACGACCGACGAATGGATTCGGACCCGGTCGGGGATCGAACGGCGCCATTTCGCCGCCAAGGACGAGACGACATCGGACCTTGCCACCCGTGCCGCAGAGGCCGCGCTGGCCGATGCTGGGATGACCGCCAACCAACTGGATGCCATCGTTCTGGCAACTTCGACCGCCGACCTCACTTTTCCGTCGGCGGCCACGATGGTTCAGGCGCGGCTGGGGATGACCAATGGCTATGCCTTTGACGTACAAGCGGTTTGCGCGGGATTCGTCTATGCGCTGAGCAACGCCAACGCACTGATCGTGTCGGGTCAGGCCAAGCGGGTACTGGTGATCGGCGCCGAAACCTTCAGCCGGATCATGGACTGGACCGACCGTTCGACCTGCGTGCTGTTCGGTGATGGCGCCGGGGCGCTGGTGCTGGAATATGAAGAGGCCGCAGGCACCCCGCAGGACCGGGGTATCCTGTCGGTCGACCTGAATTCCGACGGTCGCTACAAGGACCTGCTTTATGTCGATGGCGGCGTGTCGACCCAGACCACCGGCCATCTGCGCATGCAGGGCAACCAGGTGTTCCGCCATGCTGTCGAGAAGCTGGCCCAGACAGCCGAGACCGCTCTGGGCAAGGCCGGGCTGAGCAGCGCCGATGTGGACTGGATCGTGCCGCATCAGGCCAATATCCGTATCATCCAGGGCACCGCCAAGAAGATGGGCCTGCCGATGGACAAGGTCGTGGTGACGGTGCAGGACCACGGCAACACCTCCGCCGCCTCGATTCCGCTGGCGCTGTCGGTGGGCAAGGCGCGCGGCCAGATCAAGACCGGCGATCTAGTTGTGACCGAGGCAATCGGCGGCGGCCTGGCCTGGGGTGCGGTGGTTCTGCGCTGGTAGCGGCCTATCCTGCGCTTTGCAATTCATTGATATTGACAGGGAATTTCCTGACCCCCTATGCTTTGTCAGCAACAGGGGGTCGGCATGAGTGACAAAACTCTCACAAGGATGGATTTGAGCGAGGCGGTTTTCCGCGAAGTGGGCCTGTCGCGCAATGAAAGCGCACAGCTGGTGGAAAGCATGCTGAACCACATGTCCGACGCGCTGGTGCGCGGCGAACAGGTGAAAATCTCGTCCTTCGGCACCTTCAGCGTGCGGGACAAATCCGCCCGGATCGGGCGCAACCCCAAGACCGGCGAGGAAGTCCCGATCCAGCCGCGCCGGGTGCTGACCTTTCGCCCTTCGCACCTGATGAAGGAACGGGTTGCCGCCGGAAACCGCAAGTAAATCAAAGGGTCCGTTTTCATGAGCAAATCGCCCGACGCCTTTCGCACCATCTCGGAAGTCGCGGAAAGGCTGGGGGTGCAGGCCCATGTACTGCGGTTCTGGGAGAGCAAGTTCAGCCAGGTCAAACCGGTCAAGCGTGCCGGTGGGCGCCGTTATTACCGGCCCGCGGACATGCAGTTGCTGGGTGGCATCAAAAAGCTGCTGCATGACGATGGCATGACCATCAAGGGCGTGCAGAAACTGTTGCGTGAACAGGGCGTCGCCCATGTTTCGGGCCAGTCGCAGGATCTGGAGGATTCGGCCTCTCCCGGCCCACAAAGTGGCGGCAACGTGGTCCGGTTCAATGTCCAGCCCTCTGACAGGGACAGCGCCATACAGTTCGACATGGACCTGGGCGAACCTGTCCCGACCGAGGTTCTGCAAAAGATCGTCGCCGATTCGTCCCCCGCCCCGTCTGAGGACGACGAAGAGGACGAGACCCCCGGAGATGTCGAGATTCTGTCTGCGCCCGAACGGGCTGTGGACCCTGTTCAGAACAAGACCCCCGAGGATGCGGTCGAAGACACCCCCCCACAAGAGGCCGACGCACCGCCCCGTCCGCTTGCCATCGAAGTGGCCGATATCCCCGCCGACGATGACATCGAGGCAGAGCCGGGCCTGCTGACGGCACTTGCTGAAATCCACGACCTGCCCGCCGCTGCGCAGTCCGGCATCCTTCCTCTGGCGACCAAGTTGCAGAGCTGGCTGGACCGGCAGGCGGGATAAGAAAAAAGGGTATGTTTTCCTCTTGCCCCTGCCGGGAAAACCGGTATGAACACCACATCGTCGGGCTATGGCGCAGCCTGGTAGCGCGTCCGTCTGGGGGACGGAAGGTCGCAGGTTCGAGTCCTGCTAGCCCGACCAAATCACACCGACGTAACGAAAAAATGGCAGACCAGGGCCTCTGGACCGCGGAGGGAACGGGATGACCGGCGTGTGCCCGAACCAGCAGATCGAGGCAATGATCGCGGGCGGAGAAATCAGTGCCGAACCGCCGGTTCTGCCTGAACAGATCCAACCCGCCAGCCTGGATTTGCGCCTGGGCGCCGTGGCGTATCGCGTCCGCGCCTCGTTTCTGGCGGGGGCCGGACACAGTGTTGCCGACCGTCTGGCCGAGTTCGAGATGCACCGGATCGACCTCAGTCAGGGCGCGGTTCTGGAAAAGGGCTGCGTCTATCTGGTGCCGCTGATGGAATCGCTGGCCCTGCCCGCTGAAATCAACGCCGTTGCCAATGCCAAAAGCTCGACCGGGCGGCTGGACCTCTTGACCCGGACCATCACCGATGGCGGCACCGAATTCGACCGTATTCCCGCGGGCTACACCGGCCCGCTCTATGCCGAAATCTGCCCCCGCTCGTTTTCCGTGCTGGTGCGACCGGGCATGCGGCTGAACCAGATCCGGTTCCGGCGCGGTCAGGCGGTGCTGGACGATACCGCCCTGCGCGCGCTGCATGCCGAGATGCCGCTGGTCGATGGCCCGGCCGTCATTCAGGACGGTCTGGGCTTCTCGGTCGATCTGCGCCTGCCGGGCAGTGATCTGGTGGGATATCGGGCCAAGCCGCATACCGGTGTCATCGACCTGGAGCGGATCGGCGCCTATGATCCGGCGGAATACTGGGAGGAGGTGCGCAGCCGCGATGGCCGCATCATTCTCGATCCCGGTGCGTTCTACATCCTCGTGAGCCGCGAGGCGGTGCATATCCCGCCGCTCTATGCCGCCGAAATGGCGCCCTATCTGGCCATGGTGGGCGAATTCAGGGTGCATTACGCGGGCTTCTTCGATCCCGGTTTCGGCCATGCACAGGCCGGTGGCGCCGGTTCGCGCGGGGTGCTTGAGGTGCGCTGTCACGAAGCGCCATTCGTGCTGGAACACGGGCAGATCGTTGGACGGCTGGTCTATGAAAAGATGGCCGAACAGCCCACCCAGCTATACGGCGCGGGCATCGCGTCGAATTATCAGGGCCAGGGGCTGAAGCTGTCAAAACACTTCAAGACCCCTGCATAACACCCTGTCACTACAGCTCTTGTTCGTTTCGAGCCGCGCGACGCGCCTGGCGCATCTGACGGATCCGCTCGCGCTCGGGATCGGGTTCCGGTTGGTGTTGCGGCGGCGGAGCCTTGCGCGATTTGCGCCCCAGATTCGACATCGCGTCAAAGCCCGCATTGACGCCGCCATTCACCGCCCGGCGCACCACCGTGCGGACGATCATGTCGATCAGCTGGTTCACGTTCATGATTTTTTCCTCTTTGCTGCCCGGGCAGAGACATAGCATCGAATTTGGGAAATTTCAGGGCCTCGGCATCAATCTTCTTCAAAAAGCTCGGATTGGCCTTCGTTCTCCTCGCCCTCTTCGCGGGCCTCGGCAATCGGCAAGGCGCCCGGCGGGGGGCGGTTTTCCAGCAACCCGGCGGCGCGCAGTTCTTTCAGTCCCGGCAGGTCGCGGGCGCTTTCCAGCCCGAAATGGTCCAGGAAATGCGGCGTCACCACAAAGGTGACCGGGCGGCCCGGTGTCATCCGGCGGCGGCCCAGACGGATCCACTCCATTTCCAGCAATTGGTCGATGGTGCCCCGGCTGACCGAGACGCCCCGGATCTCTTCGATCTCGGCGCGGGTCACCGGCTGGTGATAGGCGATGATCGCCAGCGTCTCGATCGCCGCGCGCGACAGTTTGCGGGTCTCGACCGTTTCCTTCTGCATCAGAAAGCCGAGGTCGGGCGCGGTGCGGATGGCCCAGCCCTCGCCCACCTGCACCACCCGCACGCCGCGCCCCTCGTAGCGTTTGCGCAGCATTTCAAGCGCCCGGGCCGGGTCGCTGCCATGGGGCATGCGCGCGGCCAGATCGCTCACGCCCACCGGGTCGGGGCTGGCAAACAGCACCGCCTCGACCATGCGTTCCTGTTCCGCCAGCGGCGGCGCCTCGAACAGGCTTTCGGTGCTTTCCTCGGGCGCGTCACTCATGTCTCGGTATCTTTCTTGCGCAGGTGGATCGGGGCGAAGAGCTCGCTTTGCCGGATTTCCAGATGGCCCTCCTTGACCAGTTGCAACGAGGCGGCAAAGGTCGCCGCCGTGGCCGAGCGGCGGCGCACCGGATCCTTGCCCCAGCCTTCGGGCAGATAGCTGGCCATATCGGTCCAGCTGCCGGCGAAGCCGATCAGCCCACGCATCCGTTCCAGCGCCTGTTCCATCGTATAGACCTTGTCACGATCCATCACGAAGGGGCGGAATTCGTCGCGGGTGCGGATGCGGGCATAGGCCTGCATCAGGTCCAGCAGCGAGGCGGAATAGGTCACGGTACGGATGCGGGCGATATCCTCGCCCTTGCCCCGACGGAAAAAGTCGCGCCCCAGCTGGTCTCGCCCCATCAGCCGCGCGGCGGCATCGCGCATCGCCTGCAAGCGCTCCAACTGAAAGGCCAGATGCGCGGCCAGTTCCTCGCCCGAGGGGCCATCCTCATCCGGGTCTGGCGGAAGCAGCAGGCGCGATTTCAGAAAGGCAAGCCAGGCCGCCATCACCAGGTAATCGGCGGCCAGTTCGATGCGCAGCGCCTTGGCGCGTTCGACAAAGGCCAGATATTGCCGTGCCAGCTCCAGCACCGAGATCTTGCGCAGATCCACCTTTTGCGTGCGCGACAGGGTCAAGAGCAGGTCCAGCGGCCCCTCGAACCCGTCCACATCGACGATCAGCGCCTCGGCGGCCAGCCGGTCGGCAACCGAGGTCGGTTCTTCGCTGAAAAGGTTATCCGTCATACACCTGCCCGCCCATGAGGCGAGATAGTTCCGCCTCGGCGGCGGGGATGTCAAGTTCCCCCGGCGGCTGACGCAGGGCCAGCGCCCGTTCCGCCCGCGCCTGGGCCTCGGCACGCATCCGGCCAGCAGCCCCGGCGGCGGCGGCGCGCTCGGCCAGGGTCTGATTGCAGACCAGCGCCACGTCGCAGCCAGCGGCCAGCGCCTGTACGGTCTTGTCGGCGATCGAGCCCGCCAGCGCCTTCATCGAGATATCGTCGGTCATGATCAGGCCCTGAAACCCGATCCGTTCGCGGATCAACGCCATCATCACCGGCGAGATGGTGGCGGGGCGCGGGTCGATCCGGTCATAGACCAGATGCGCGGTCATACCCATCGGCATGTCGTTCAACGCGCGAAACGGGGCAAAGTCGCTGTCGTCCAGCGCCTCGACCGCAAGCGCCACATGCGGCAGGTCATGGTGGCTGTCCAGCGTGGCGCGGCCATGGCCGGGCATATGTTTGACCACCGGCAGCACGCCGCCGTCCAGATGCCCCTGCGCCACGGCACGGCCCAGCCGGGCCACGGTTTCGGGCTCCGAACCATAACAGCGGTTGCGCAGGAACGGATGGGTGTCGTCGCGCGCCAGATCGAGCATCGGGGCGCAATTGCTGTCGATCCCCACCGCGCGCAACTCATGCGCGATCAGCCGGGCGCGCAGGTACATCGCGCGCTCGGCCCCTGTGCCAGCCCGCGTCACATGATCGAGCGGGGGCAGCCAGTTGCGTGCCAGCGGCGGGCGCAGGCGCTGCACCCGGCCGCCTTCCTGATCGACGGTGATCACGCAGTCGCGGCCCACCGCATCGCGTATCTCCGCGCACAGCGCGCGGACCTGATCGGCGCTGTCGACATTGCGGGCAAACAGGATGAAGCCAAATGGATCGGCCTCGCGAAACAGGGCCTTTTCTTCGGCAGTCAGCCGCAGCCCCTCGGCATCAAGAATGGTGGCACCAAAGTTCACCGGGTGGTGACCGGGATGCAATCGGCGCGTTCTGCCACCAGAACCGAGCAGAAATGCCGGGCCTCGGCAAGATCGTCAAAGCCTGCGGCGCGCAGGCGATAGAAGGTGCGCCCACCGCTCGAGGCCTCCTGGATCACCCGCTGCTTGCCGTCGAGATATTCACCAAACCGGCCATTCAGCCGGTCCCATTCCGCCCGCGCGATCTCGGGGCTGTCATAGGCGCCCAGCTGGGCCAGGCGTGTGCCCACCGGCAGGCTGGCCGGGTCCAGATCCACCGCTGTAGCGGCGCCAACAGCGGCGGTCACTGCCGCGTTCATGGCCGCGCGTGCCTCGGTCTCGGCCGGAACCGAGCGCTGCGGCCGGGTCTGGGGACGCAGCGACCGGGCAACGCCGGGTTCGTCCACCAGCGCAAGTTGCGGGTTCTCGGCTAGCAGGTCGGCCGGGTCGATGGCGGGCAAAGGTTCGGGCTGTTCGATCGAGGCGGTGCGGCTGGTGCCCTCATCCAGCAGGGCGCTCTCGCGCGCTTCCAGCGGCGCGGTGCCTTCGGTCAGTTCCGCCACCAGCCTGTCGATATCACCATTGCGAAACGCCTCGACGGCTTCGGGATCGGCCGCATCGACCTCAAGCGAAGCAGGGGTCGGGCGCAGCTCGTCCATCGGCAGGTCCTCTTCGCTCAGCGACACAGGGCGCGGCGCCAGAACCAGACGGTCGGCGGGCGGCGCGGCGCTGCCCGCGGCGGCCACGGTGTTGACGGCAAGGCCCTGATGATCGGCGGGGGTGCCGCCGGGTTTGTCTGGCTGGATGCGCATCGGCCCCTCGACCGCGCGCACGACCGGGACACCGCTGACATCGCGCATCACCAGCTTGTAGCCCCAGATACCGATGCCCACGACCAGCGCCAACGATCCGACCGCACCCGCCACGCTGATCGCACGGGCAAGACCCGGTCGCGCGGGTGCATGACCGTAATCTTCGCCCATGTCCTCGGCAAGGGCCTCGTCCTCGACATCCAGCCCCATGCCGGGCATCTGATAGCTATACTGCACATGGTTCGGGTTCACGTGACCCGTGTAATCGAAACTCGCCATATCCGCCTCACTGCCCTGCCGCGCAATACGTTGATCACGCAAAGGTTTTTCTTGAAACTGCCTCGACCGACGGTTTGGGCGGTGTTGTTTCGAGTTACCGCATCTCCTCCGCCGGAGTGACGCCAAGAATAGCAAGACCGGCTGAAATCACAACCGCCACCGAACGGGCCAGTGCGATTTTTGCCTGGCTTGTGCCCTGATCGCCATCCTGGATGAATCTGAGCTCGACCAGATCGTTGCCGCGATTCCAGAGCGCGTGAAAATCTCCCGCAAGTTCATAGAGATAGAAGGCGATCCGGTGCGGCTCGTTGGTGCGCGCGGCAATCTCGACCAGGCGTGGCCATTCTGCCAGTTTGCGCATGACGGCCAGTTCCGCCTCGTGGCCCAAAAGGCCCAGGTCAGCCACGCGCAGCGCCGCATCCGAGGCATCAATGCCCGCCTCGGTCGCCCGACGCAGCACCGAGGACACCCGCGCATGGGCGTATTGCACGTAAAACACCGGGTTTTCGCGGCTCTGCTCCAGCACCTTGTCGAAATCGAAATCCAGCGGTGCGTCGTTCTTGCGGGTCAGCATGACAAAGCGGGTCACATCCGGGCCAACCTGTTCGACCACGTCGCGCAGGGTGACGAAGTTGCCTGCCCGTTTCGACATCTTGAACGGCTCGCCATTCTTCCATAGCTTGACCAGCTGACACAGCTTGATGTCGAGCGGCACGCGCCCGTCCGACAGGGCCGAAACGGCGGCCTTCATCCGTTTGACATAGCCGCCATGATCGGCACCGAACACATCAATAAGCGCGTCGAAGCCCCTGGAAACCTTGTCATAATGATAAGCGATATCGGGGGCGAAATAGGTCCATGCGCCGTCCGATTTCATGATCGGCCGATCCACATCATCGCCATGTTCGGTGGATTTGAACAGGGTCTGTTCGCGCGGCTCCCAATCCTCGGGCAGCTTGCCCTTGGGCGGCTCCAGCGTGCCGCGATAGATCAGCCCCTTGGCGCGCAGGCTGTCAATCGCCGCCTCAATCCGGCCCGTGCCATAGAGCGACTTTTCCGAATAGAACACGTCCATCTGAACCCCGAGTTGGGCCAGATCGGCGCGGATCAGATCCATCATCGCATCGGTGGCAAAGTTGCGGATCTCCTCCAGCCAGACCTCTTCGGGTTGACCGACATAGGCGTCGCCCACCTTGTCCTTGAGCGCCTGACCGACCTCGACCAGGTACTCGCCGGGATAGGTGCCATCGGCAAATTCCACCGCCTGGCCATGCGCCTCGAGATAGCGCAGATAGACCGAGCGGGCGAGCACATCGACCTGGGCGCCGCCATCGTTGATGTAATATTCGCGCGTCACCTGATAGCCGGCGTAATCCAGCAGGCTGGCCAGCGCATCACCGAACACCGCGCCCCTTGTGTGGCCCACATGCAGCGGGCCGGTGGGATTGGCGCTGACATATTCCACGTTGACCTTCTTGCCCTGCCCCATGTCCGAGCGGCCATAGGCGGTGCCGTCTTGCAGCACGGTGCCCACGACCCGCTGCCAGACGGGGGCGGCCAGGGTCAGGTTGAGAAATCCGGGCCCGGCCACCTCGGCCTTGGCCACGCGGCCATCAGCGGCCAGCCGGGTGGCCAGCGCTTCGGCGATGTCGCGGGGTTTCTGGCCCGCGGGTTTGGCCAGCACCATGGCGGCGTTGGTGGCCATGTCGCCATGGGCGGCATCGCGCGGCGGTTCGACCGCCACATTGGCGAAATCGAGACCTTGGGGCAGCGCGCCCTCGGCCTGCATCTGGTCCAGCGCCTCCAGAACGAGGCCGCGCATCTCGGTAAAGAGGTTCATCTCGGCATCCTTTTGCTTGACTGGCGGTTTACCACGCAAACCGCCAAGGTCAATGCAGCCTGGCGCGCGCGTCAGTGCCGGATCGGTTCGCTTCCCGTCAGCCGCGCATGGTCCTGCAAGGCAAAGCGGTCGGTCATGCCCGAGACATAATCGGACACGATCCGCGCCAGCGCGGTCTCGTCCGGGGCGGCGTCGATTTCACCATGCCAGTGTTTTGGCATCTGCCGGGGATCGTTCAGATAGATCGGAAAGAGCTCCTCGACCACCCGCGCCACCTGTTCGCGCACCACCATGACCGAGGGCGCGCGATACATGCGGGTGAACAAAAAGGCCCTGATCTGGCGCAGATCGGACCAGAGCGCATCCGAAAACCGGATCACCGGGCGGCCCAGATGGCGGATATCCTCAACGCTTTCGGCCCCCGACCCGGCCAGCGCCGCACGCGACGTGTCGATCACATCGGCCACCATCACGCCGAACACCCGTCGCAGCGCCTCGTGCCTCCGGCGATAGGCATCGGTATCGGGATAGGTGCGGTCGACCTCGGCATAACAGTCACCGACGATGGGCAGTTCGGCGATCTCGTCATCACTGAACAGCCCGGCGCGCAACCCGTCATGCAGATCGTGGTTGTTATAGGCGATATCGTCGGACAGGGCGGCCACCTGCGCCTCGGCGCTGGCATGGGTGTCCAGTTCCAGATCAAAGGCAGCGTTGCACTCCGCCAGCGCCCAGGGCAGCGGCCCGGTGACCGGGCCGTTATGCTTGGCAATGGCCTCAAGCGTTTCCCAGGTCAGGTTCAGCCCGTCAAAGGCGGCATAATGCCGTTCCAGCCGGGTGACGATGCGAATGGCCTGGGCGTTGTGGTCGAACCCGCCATAGGGTTCCATCAGCGCGTGCAACGCATCCTCGCCGGTATGACCAAAGGGCGTGTGGCCCAGGTCATGGGCCAGCGCCACCGCCTCGGTCAGCTCCGGGTTCAGCCCCAGCGCCCCCGCGATGGTGCGCGCCACCTGCGCCACCTCGATCGAATGGGTCAGCCGGGTGCGATAACTGTCACCCTCATGTTCGACAAAGACCTGGGTCTTGTGCTTCAGCCTGCGAAAGGCGCTGGCATGAATGATCCGGTCGCGATCACGCTGGAAACAGGAGCGAAAGCCGCTTTCCTCTTCGGCCACCAGCCGCCCGCGCGCGCGGCCCGGATCCGAGGCAAACCCCGCTCTTTTCAATGGTCTCGTCCTTGTCGCCTGTCCCTGCCCCCTCTATATTGCAGGCAGCACCGGAAAGAAACCGTGGAGACCGCAATGCGCCTGCCCCCCAAAGTGACTGACCGCGCCTTTGCCCGGTTGGCCGAGATCGGCGCCGCGGATCAGGGCCAGGCGCTGCGCGTTGCGGTCGAAGGCGGCGGCTGTTCCGGCTTTCAATACGAGATCGCCTTGGACGAACCCAAGTCCGACGATCTGGTGCTCGAAGGCCAGGGTCAGCGGGTGGTAGTCGACGCGATTTCGCTGCCGTTTCTGGAAAACGCCGTCATCGACTTTTCCGAAGAGCTGATCGGCGCCCGTTTCGTGATCGACAATCCGAACGCCACCGCCTCGTGCGGCTGCGGCACCTCGTTCTCGATCTGAACCTCAGGGATCGGTGCGCAGGCTCAACTCCTCCTGCGCGCGCGTTGGGGTCATCTGATCCCAGATCAGATAGAGGCCCGAGACCATCACGATGGCAGCACCCAGCCAGGTCATCGGCGCGGGCCATTCGCCAAAGGCCAGCGCGCCCAACGCCACCATCCAGACGAATTGCAGGTTCAGAAGCGGTGTGACCACATAGGCCGCCAGCAGCCTGAGCGCGATCACCAGCAGCCAGCGCGCCAGGAACAAGAGCGCCGCATAGGCCCCGACCCAGGCCAGATCCAGCATCGGCATCGGCACCCAGACAAAGGGCAGCGCCACCGCCATGCTGAGCCCCAGCGCCAGGTTCGGATAGAACACCTGCGCCAGCGCATTGCTTTCATACCGGCCGATATAGCGCGACAGGATCAGCGAGAAGGTGCCCGTCACCACCCCACCCAGCGCCCAGAGATGCCCCGCTCCGATGGCACCGATACCGCCTGGCATCAGGCAAAGCACGCCCACAAACCCCGCCACCAGCGCGGCCCAGGTCGCCGGGCGGGCATGTTCGTCCAGCATCAACCCCGACATCAGCGCCGCCACGATCGGCATCAGACCGATAAAGACAAAGACATCTGCAAAAGGCAGCAGCCGGAAGGTATGAAAGAAGCAGAGCGAGGCCACCACCGTTGCCAATGCCCGCAGCGCCATGGCGCGGGGGCATACGGTTCTGAGCGCCCGCGTCCGGTTACCCCGCGCCACCGCGAGGCTGATCGCCGCAACGATGAACCCCGAGATCGCGTAAAGCTGTGGCGCCGCATACCCTTGGGCGATGAGCTTGGTGATCGCGTCCGCCGACGAGATCACCGCCGTATAGGCCAGAACCAGCCCGCCGCCTGTCAGCGCCGCCCTCATCCCGCCACCCGCATCACGCTGCTGCGGGCAAAACCGGCAAAAAAGGCGTCGAACCTTGGGCTGCTGGCCTCGGCCTCGGTCAGGATGTCATGGCCGGTCTCGCTCAGCTGCGCCGCGATCTGCGGGCGCATCCGGTGCCAGTCGCCGCTGCGCGCGGCCCCCATCCGGTAGATGCATTCGGAAATCTCGCGCAGCGGGCCGCTCCAGCCTGCTGTCCGGTGGAACGAGACGGGCCCCGGCGCCACCGCCTGCGCGGGCGCGCCGCGCCGCGCCGCCAGCCCTGCCCAGGCACATACCAGATATTCGTGATAGTCATCCTGCATGTCTGCCTGCGCTCCGCTGCGAAGGCTGAATGCCCCCATCGCGCCCGCCAGCCAGTTTTCCCAGATCGGCGAGGGCGTTGTGCCAGCATAGCGCATGGCGACACAGATTTCTGCCAAAAGATCCGCGTTTTGCTCCAGATAGGCCAAAAGACCCACATATTCGAGGCTGACAAGCGCCTCGGCCGGCAGTTTCGGGGCACGCCGCCCGTATTCGGACAGGTAGAAAACGATATGGGTCAGCTCATAAGCGGCCTTCTTGTTGGGCAGTGCAAAAGTCTGCGAGCGAGAGATGAAATCATGCAGCCGCACAGTCAGCCCGGCATCGCGTGACGAGATCACAACGCCGCGCCGGGCCAGCAGGCGGCGCGCCTCGGCCCTCTGCAAATCCGACAGTTCCGCCTCGGGCAGGCCCTGCCGCGCCACCCAGTCCGCCAGTTCGGCCCCGGTATCGCCCGGCATCCCCAGATCCTCGAGATCGAGGCAGATCGACAGCAGGAACCGGTAATATTGCGGAAAGAAACGCAGCCGCTCGGGCAGGTCGGTGTAAAAGGCCAGATGCGGCTCAAGGGCCTCCTGGCCCGGTGCCTGGCCGGTGCATTCCAGAATGTTCAGCAGCTCGGCATTTTCCTTGAGCCAGAACACGTCGTCTCCGAACCGACGGTGGCTGGCAAAGCCGTCGATCAGCGCCGCGAGCCCCCGAAGGGGCCCGAAGCTTGGGCGCCGGGCGTTCAGCTGGATGACGTTCGACATGAGAGATCTCCCGTGTTTCGCGGCGTCCAACAAACGCCCGGCCCTTACCTGTTCCGTGCTCAGCTGCCCGACGAGAACATCTGGGTGCCTTCGCCCAGCTTGACCGCAACGGCGCCCACCTTCTCGCAGCTGGTCGAGAACATCTGAGTGCCCTCGCCCGTGCTGGTGTCGGTGCCCGAGGCCTGGCAGCTGGTCGAGAACATCTGCACGCCCTCGCCCGTGCTGGTGTCGGTGCCCGAGGCCTGACAGCTGGTCGAGAACATCTGAACGCCCTCGCCCGTGGCGGTGTCGGCGCCCGAGGCCTGGCAGCTGGTCGAGAACATCTGAACGCCCTCGCCCATCATTGCGCGTGCTGAGGTTATCGGCGCGGAGCCGGACGAGAACATTTCCGTTACGTCGCCATCCATCATACTGGCACCGTCTTTGATTTCGCCTTGGATTTGGTTGATCTTGAGCATGGCAGTCATTGGTCTGTCCCCCAGAGTTGGTGTTGATGACCCCCTCACGGTTGCAGGACCGACGGCTCTCGAAAAGATATTTTTCAATCATGCGTTGCAAAATAATGAGTTATCCACATTAAGGAAATGAGGCAAAAATAAGTCATTCAATAAAATTGTAGGACACGGAAATCATTGAAAAATTTTTATCCACAACTCGAAAATTCAGCGAATTGGGGCGAAAGTTCGGCAACTTCACAGCGAATCGGCGGGACGGATTCGCCCGACCTTGCCGATCTGCGGGTTCTTGCATCGCTTGCCCCCGCCGCCGGGATCGGGGATAGATCGGGGCAAAGCCAGCACGGGGGACCCGGACATGAAGATCGCCACGTTCAACATCAACGGGATCAAGGCCCGCGCCGAGGCGCTTCCAAACTGGCTGGACAGCGCCCAACCCGATGTGGTGCTGCTGCAAGAGATCAAGTCGGTGGACGAGGCTTTCCCCCGCGATCTGTTCGAAGAACGCGGGTATAACGTGGAAACGCATGGCCAGAAAGGCTTCAACGGGGTGGCGATCCTGTCGAAACTTCCGCTCGAGGATGTCTCGCGCGGGCTACCGGGCGACGAGAGCGACGAACAGGCGCGCTGGATCGAGGCCACGGTGGTGGGCAAACAGGCGCTGCGGGTCTGCGGGCTTTACCTGCCCAATGGCAACCCGGTCGAACTGGCCGAGGATGGCAGCCCGGTGCCGGGTGGCAAGTACGACTACAAGCTGCGCTGGATGGAGCGGCTGCGGGCCCGCGCGGCAGAGCTGTTGGCGGCAGAGGAACCGGCGCTGATGGCGGGGGATTACAACATCATCCCGCAGGCCGAGGACGCCAAGCGCCCCGAGGCCTGGCGCGAGGACGCGCTGTTCCGGCTCGAAAGTCGCGCCGCCTTTCGCCGGATCCTGAACCTGGGCTTTACCGAGGCGTTCCGCGCGCGGGTGCAGGGGCCGGGGCATTATTCGTTCTGGGACTATCAGGCCGGCGCCTGGAACCGCAATGACGGTATCCGCATCGACCATTTCCTGCTGACCCCGCAGGCCGCCGACCTGATGCGCGATTGCGGCATCGACAAGGAGGTACGCGGCGGCGACAAGCCGTCCGATCACGTGCCGGTCTGGGTCGAGCTGGATATCTGAGCCGCACGGTTGTTTGGGGGCGCTGCCCCCGCCGCGCAAGCGCGTCTCCCCCGAGGTATTTGGGAACAGAAGAAGAGAGGGCCGTTTACGCGCCCATTGTCACGTCGTGGCGGTAGAGCCAGTCGAACTGGCGCACCATGCGGGCGGGCGCCAGCCTGCCGCCAAGTGACAGGGCCAGATGCGCGGGGCCGCGCAACGGGCTGCGCAGGTGGTATTTCCAGGCATTGCCATTTGCCGCTGCGATCACCCGGCGGGCGCGGGCCTGACGACGGGCCTGATAGGCGGCCAGCCCCAGCTCGATCCCCGGCGCCTTGCCCAGTTCATCGGCCAGCACCCAGGCGTCTTCAAGCGCCATATTAGCGCCCTGTGCCATGAAAGGTAGCGTCGGGTGGGCCGCATCGCCGACCAGAGTGACCCGGCCCCGATGCCAGGTTTCCGCCACCGGGTGGCGGAACAGGCCCCAAAGGCCCGGCGCGCTGACCTGCGCCAGCAGGGCGGCGGGCAGGCCGCTGAAATCTGCAAACGCGGCGCGCAGGTTGGCGGGGTCGTCGGACTGGCTCCAGCTTTCGGCCGTCCAGTCGGCGCGTTCCTGCACCGCGACCAGATTGACCAGGCTTCCCCCCCGCAGCGGGTAGCAGGCCAGATGCCGCCCCGGCCCCATATAGACCCGCGCCTCGTCCGGCAGGTCGACCATGTTGGGTACGGTCGCGCGCCACGCAACCTGACCGGTGAAGAAAGGTTTGCCCGCCCCGTTCAGCGCGGCACGGGCGCGCGAGTGCAGCCCGTCCGCCCCCACAACCAGATCGGCGGTCAGATGGGCCCCGTTGCACATATGCAGGACCGGTGGTGAACCGGGATCGACGCGGTCCACTTTCTGCAACAGCCTGACATGCACGCCTGCCCGGCGCACCGCCTCGGCCAGAAGGTCGACGAGGTCCGCACGATGTACGAAGGCATAGCGCTGGTCGCCCGCATGGCGCATCAGGTCGAGCCGCACCACCTCGCCCGGGCGGCGGTAATCCGACAACACCACCGCGCGAGCCCGGACCGAAATCTCCTCGAAGGCCGGCCCCAGCCCCAGCGCGCCCAGCACCGCGGCGCCATTCGGGCTGACCTGGATACCGGCGCCCACCTCGACGATGGCGTCGGCCTGCTCCAGCACGGTCACATCGGCGCCGCGCGCCTTGAGCGCCAGCGCAGCGGCCAGCCCGCCGATGCCGGCGCCCACCACGATGATCCTGGTTCCGAACATTCCCATGCGCCCCCTTTAACGCAAAAACGCCGAGGCGAAAGACCCCGGCGTTTCCGCTGATTGTCGCAGGTCGCGACGTCAATCGTCGCGATGGACCTTTTCCCGGCGCTCGTGACGTTCCTGCGCTTCGAGCGTCATGGTTGCGATCGGTCTCGCATCAAGACGCTTGAGCGAAATCGGATCGCCGGTAACCTGGCAATAGCCATATTCACCGTCATCGATGCGACGCAGCGCGGCATCGATCTTGGCGACCAGCTTGCGCTGACGGTCGCGGGTTCTGAGTTCCAGCGCCCTGTCCGTCTCTTCGCTGGCGCGGTCGGCCACGTCGGGAATGTTGCGCGTGCTGTCCTGCAGACCTTCGATCGTGTCTCGGCTGCCCGCCATCAATTCGTGTTTCCAGTTGATCAGCTTGCGGCGGAAATACTCAAGCTGACGATCATTCATGAATGGCTCGTCTTCGGCCGGGCGATAGTCTTCCGGCAGAAAGGATTCCGGCTTCATCTGTGCTCCCTCGGTCTGGCCAACAACGTCCGTTTCGGAAATATTTTCAGACATTCGGCTCCCCCTTCTGCCGCAGCGTTTATCCGACGAGCCGGGGAATGTCACTACACAAAGACATGTGACGGCGGCCAAAAAACCGCCCTGACCGGCAATTCATCGCACCCTCTGAAAACTAGGCGCAAACCCTTGTTTTTTTTATGAATTCGGGCCGGCGCCGAAGAGCTCGGGCGGAAACTGACGTTACGACATATGCAGAGAAAAGACTCCTTTTGTAAGCCTTGCGGAGGGAAACAGCCTGTTTCCGGTCCCCGGTACGACGCGGCGGCGCGCCTTGCCAAAGCGAAACGCGCGCTTTACCTGAGGGCCAAGCACGACAGGATGAGGGCCGCCATGACCGCACGTTTCCAGGGAACCGCCGAATATGTGGCGACCGACGATCTGACGATTGCCGTAAACGCCGCCGTGACGCTGGAGCGGCCGCTGCTGGTCAAGGGCGAGCCCGGCACAGGCAAGACCGAGCTGGCCAAACAGGTCGCGGGCGCCCTGGGCCTGCGGATGATCGAGTGGAACGTGAAATCCACCACCCGCGCACAACAGGGCCTGTATGAGTATGACGCGGTCAGCCGTCTGCGCGACAGCCAACTGGGCGAGGAGCGCGTGCATGATGTGAGCAACTACATCAAGAAGGGCAAGCTGTGGCAGGCTTTTGACGCGGACGAGAAAGTGGTGCTGTTGATCGACGAGATCGACAAGGCCGATATCGAGTTTCCCAACGACCTGTTGCAGGAACTCGACAAGATGGAGTTCCATGTCTACGAGACTGGCCAGACCATCCGCGCCCGGCAGCGCCCCATCGTCATCATCACCTCGAACAACGAGAAGGAACTGCCCGACGCGTTTCTGCGGCGCTGTTTCTTTCACTATATCCGTTTCCCGGACGAGGCCACCATGCGCCGCATCGTCGAGGTGCATCACCCCGGCATCAAGGAAACGCTGCTGACCGCCGCACTGACCCAGTTCTACGAGATTCGCGAGACGCAGGGGTTGAAGAAGAAACCCTCGACCTCCGAGGTGATCGACTGGCTGAAACTGCTGCTGGCCGAGGATTTGACCGCCGAGGATCTGCGCCGCGACGGGGCCAATGCGCTGCCGAAACTGCACGGTGCGCTGCTCAAGAACGAGCAGGACGTACACTTGTTCGAGCGGCTTGCCTTCATGGCGCGGGGCAAACGCTGATTCACGCGAAATTGGTGACCGATCGAGGGCGGTTCGTTTCGAGCCGCCCTTTTTGTTTCCAAAAAAGTAGTAAACGGGGCCTTAATCGCCCTTCGCGCGCTTGCCCCCGGAGGGGTGCGGATGCCACCATGTCCTTGTCAGAGCGGTAACCTTACGCCCCGACAAAGATTGACAGGTTTGGTAACGTTGAGCAGCAGTAACACGATGACAGTCAAAAGCGCCTTTTCCCGTGCCGTCTCCCGCCCGCTGTTCCGGGCGCTTGCCGTGGTTTCGGGCCTCGGGCTTGCAGCCTGTGATACTGTCCCGCTCGAGGATACTCCGACCCGCGCGCAGACGCCCGGCCTGTCGCTGGAGCCGATGAAGAGCTTTGGCGCCACCCGGGTGCAGCCGCCGCAACGGTCGAACGGCAACATTGCCGCCGATTTTCTGGCCCTGCATTTCCAGCTGGAAAGCGGGCGCGACCTGCCGGTGTTTACCCGGTTCGAGACCCCGATCACCGTGCGCGTGACCGGCTCGCCGCCCGCAAGCCTGCAACCGGACCTGACCCGGCTGCTGGGGCGCCTGCGCGGTGAGGCCGGGATCGACATCCGTCAGGTCAGCGACGCCAGCGCCAATATCACCATCGAGGCCGTCAGCCGCGAGGAGATCGGCCGCGCCCTGCCCCATGCCGCCTGTTTCGTGGTTCCCAACGTGTCGAGCCTGGCCGAATTCCGCCGCGACCGCCGCAAGGACAAGACCAACTGGGCCAACCTGCGCAAGCGCGAGCGGCTGGGCATCTTCGTACCCTATGACAGCAGCCCGCAAGAGCTGCGCGACTGCCTGCACGAGGAATTGGCACAGGCGATCGGGCCGCTCAACGACCTCTACCGCCTGCCGGATTCGGTGTTCAACGACGACAATATCCACACCATCCTGACCGGGTTCGACATGCTGGTGCTGCGTGCCACCTATGCGCCGGAACTGCGCAGCGGCATGAGCCAGGCCCAGGTCGCCGCAGTGCTGCCCGACCTGCTGGGCCGGCTCAACCCGCGCGGCGTCACCGTTGCCGCGCAACCGGTCGTGTCGACCCCGCGCGCCTGGATCGATCAGGTACAGGCCGCACTTGGCCCCGGAACGGCCTATCAGGCCCGGCTGGACGCCGCCAACCGAGCCGCGCAGATGGCCCAGTCCTGGGGCTGGGTGGACCAGCGCCGCGCCTTTGGCCACTACATGCTTGGCCGGATGCTGCAAACCGCCGATCCCGATCTGGCACAGCGGCATTTCACGACCGCCATGCAGGTGCTGCAATCGACACCGGGCACCCGGCTGCATCAGGCCTATGTGACCACCCAGACCGCCGCCTTTGCCATCTCGCGCGGCGATGGTGCCGGGGCGCTGGCCCAGCTGCGCCCGATGCGTGACGTCGCCGCCCAGGCCGAGAATGCCGCGCTGCTGGCCACCCTCATGATGCTCGAGGCCGAGGCGCTGACCCTGTTGGGCAAAACCGACGCTGCCCGCGACCTGCGGCTGGACAGTGTCGGCTGGGCGCGGTACGGGTTCGGCTCGGACTGGGCGGTTCGGGCCAAGATGCAGGAGATCGCGGCCCTGAACCCCCGCAACGCACTGGGCGGGTAAGAACGCATGATTGTCATCGCAGCGGCGCTGTTCGGCGCCTTGCTTGGCGGGCTGACCGCCAAGCGACGTAACGGCACAACCGCGGATATCGCGCAATATGCTGCGGGCTACGCGATTGCCTTCGCGCTCCTCGGGATGATAGCAACATTGGTGATCCACCGTCTGATGGTCTGAGCCGATGTTCCTGCCCTTTTTCGAGAATTTGCGCAAAGCCGGGGTTCCGGTGTCACTGCGCGAATACCTGACCTTTCTCGAAGGCATGAAAAAGGGGCTGGCGACCTACGATGTCGAGGCCTTCTATTACCTGGCCCGCGTCTCGATGGTGAAGGACGAGCGCAATATAGACAAGTTCGACCGCGCCTTTGCCGCCAGTTTCAAGGGACTCGAAGAGATCACCTTTGAGCAGGTGATGGAGGCCGTGGACATCCCCGCCGACTGGCTGGAGAAGATGGCCGAAAAACACCTGTCGCCCGAGGAAAAGGCCGAGATCGAGGCGCTGGGCGGGTTCGACAAGCTGATGGAGACGCTGCGCGAGCGGCTCAAGGAACAACAGGGCCGCCACCAGGGCGGCAACAAGTGGATCGGCACCGCCGGCACCTCGCCCTTTGGCGCCTATGGCTACAACCCCGAAGGGGTGCGGATCGGCCAGAAGGAAAGTCGCCACCAGCGCGCGGTCAAGGTCTGGGACAAGCGCGAGTTCAAGAATCTCGACGACACGGTCGAACTGGGCACCCGCAACATAAAGGTGGCGCTGAAACGGCTGCGCCGCTGGGCGCGCGAGGGCGCCGCGATGGAGTTGGACCTGGATGGCACCATCCGCGCCACCGCCGAACACGGCTATCTGGACGTCAAGGAACGCCCCGAACGGCATAACGCGGTCAAGGTGGTGCTGTTCCTTGACGTGGGCGGCTCGATGGACCCGCATGTGAAGGTGGTGGAAGAGCTGTTTTCGGCCGCCCGCACCGAGTTCAAGCATCTGGAATATTACTACTTTCACAATTGCCTCTACGAAGGCGTCTGGCGCGACAACCGTCGCCGCTGGGATGCGCAGATCCCCACCCATGAGGTGCTGCGCACTTATGGGCCCGATTACAAATGCATCTTCGTGGGCGATGCCTCGATGAGCCCCTACGAAATCGCCTATCCCGGCGGTGCCAACGAGCATTGGAACCAGGAGGCGGGCCAGGTCTGGCTGGCGCGCGCGCGCGAGCAATGGGCCAGCAACCTCTGGATCAACCCGGTGCCCGAGAAATACTGGGACTATACCCATTCGATCGGCATGATCCGCGAGATATTCGAGGATCGGATGGTGCCGATGACCCTGTCGGGGCTGGAACAGGGCATGCGGGTGCTGACCCGCTGACCCCCAGCTGCGCGGCGGCCAGCGGCTTCATGCGTTCAGTACACAACCCCGGCACAAACCGGTTCGCCGGTCTCGGTGGTGGACAGGTTATAGCCTTCGGGACAGACCGGATTGCCCAGTTTGTCGAATGAGGGGGCTTCAAGGATCTGTACCGGCTCGGGCTCAGGCTCGGAACAGCCCATCAGCGGAAGCGCAAAGGCAATCAAAAGGGTCAATCTGGTCGTCATCGCTCGTGGTTCCTCGCATCAAGATGTGCGGCTGCATCGGGCCGCCCGTGGCACGCTAGGCGCGAGCTCTTTGGCGCGACAAGCCCCCTGCGTGGACCCGGATGAAACCGGCGGAAACCCTGTCTGCGGTGCCGGATGCGGGGGCAGAACTCTGCCCAGGATGGCGCCCTGCCCACCGGACCGACCCGTCATCGGCGGCTTGCCGCTTGCCCCCGTCGCCGGAACGCCCCATATCTGATCCATGTTGCGTGTCACCCCGATCCTGCTGGCGGTTCTCTACGCCTTTGCCATGTACCATTTCTCGGCCTGGCGGACCCGGCGCGAGCTGGATGCCCGCTCGACCGAGCTGGCCGACCCGGCGCTGAAACGGCTGACCGACCGGCTGGCGGCGGCGCTGGGCGTGGCGCGGGTGCCGGTGCATATCTATGAAATCGACCCGGTCAACGGGTTGGCCGCGCCTGACGGGCGCATCTTCATCACCCGCGGCTTCTACCGCAAATATCAAAGCGGCGAGGTTACCGGCGAAGAGCTGACCTCGGTCATTGCGCATGAGCTGGGGCATGTGGCGCTGGGCCATTCGCGGCGGCGGATGATCGACTTTTCCGGCCAGAACGCCATGCGCACCGCGCTGGCCATGCTGCTGGGCCGGTTCATCCCCTTTTTCGGGGTCTGGATCGCCAATATGCTGACCACCCTGCTTGCCGCGCGACTAAGCCGCGCCGACGAATATGAGGCCGACGCCTATGCCGCCGCCCTGCTGACCAAGGCCGGCATCGGTGTGGCGCCGCAAAAGGCGCTGTTTCACAAGCTTGACGCGCTCACTGCGCAGCGCGCCGGGGTGGCGCCCGCATGGCTGCTCAGTCATCCCAAAACCGCCGAGCGCATCGCCGCGCTTGACCGGCTCGAAGCGCGCTGGCAGGCCCATTGATCCTCAGGACCGACCCGCATGCTCTATTCCCTGCTCGACCTTGCCCCGGTGCCCGAGGGCAGCGATATTCCCCAGGCGCTGGCCAACAGCGGCGATCTGGCCGCGCATGCCGAGGCGTTGGGGTATCATCGTTACTGGCTGGCCGAGCATCACAACATGCCCGGCATCGCCAGCGCCGCGACCGCGGTGCTGATCGGCCATATCGCCAGCCGGACCAAGACCATGCGGATCGGTGCGGGCGGCATCATGCTGCCCAATCATGCGCCCTACATGGTGGCCGAGGCCTTTGGCACACTCGCGTCGCTCTATGGCGACCGCATCGACCTGGGGCTGGGGCGGGCGCCCGGGACCGATATGGCGACCGCCCGCGCCCTGCGCCGGGGGCTGTCCCAGCAGGACAGTTTCCCTCAGGATGTGATCGACCTGATCGGCTTTCTTGGCCCCGAGGATCCAGAGGCACGGGTGCGCGCCTTTCCCGGCCAGAACACCCATGTGCCGGTGTGGATCCTGGGGTCCAGCCTCTATGGCGCGCAACTGGCGGCTCAACTGGGCCTGCCATATGCTTTTGCCTCGCATTTCGCGCCACAGGCGCTGGAGGAGGCGCTGGAGATTTATCGCCGCAGCTTCCGCCCCTCGGTCTATCTGGATCACCCCCATGCGATGATGGCGATCAATGTCTTTGCCGCCGAAACCGACGCTGAAGGGGTACGCCTGCGCACCACCATGCAACAGGCCTTTGCCCGGCTCAGGCTGGGGCGGCCCGGCAAACTGCCGACGCCGGTTGACGATATCGCCGCGCATCTGGATCGCGCCACGCTGGCCGGGGTGAATGCCGCGCTCAGCGTTTCGGCGGTGGGCAGCCCCGAGACGGTCAGATCCCAGCTGTCCGAGATCATCGACCGTTATCAGCCCGACGAAGTGATCCTGACCGGGCAGATCCACGATCACGCCGCGCGCAAACGTTCGTTCGAAATCGCCGCCGGAATCCTGCGCTCACTCTGAGCGGTGGTGTTCCAGCGCCTTGCCCAGCCGAGGCAGGCGCGCCTTTTTCATCAGACTGCGGAGGGTCCAAGTCTCGCCCGACAGGCGATTGGCCTCATCCAGCATTTTTTCAGCCATGAGGGCCATATTTTCCGAGTCGTCGCTGAAAAATTGCAAAAGGAACGCATCCGGGTCGATCCGCTCCAGCCCTTCCTCGGCCAGGATGTTGCGCGGGAAATCGGCGCGGTTGAGGGTCACGATCACATCCGCAGATCCGGCGATGGCCGTGGCCAGCACATGGATATCCGCCGGATCGGGCAGCCACAGCCGCGCCTCGACACCGGGCGCGGGCGGCACCTCGGCCCTGGGCCAGGCGGCGCGGGTCAGGGCGATCTCGGCGCGCGCCTGCGCCTCGCCCGCCGGTCCCAGCTTGACCGCCGCACGCGCCCATTCCTCAAAAATGCGGGCCGACCAGAGCGGGGTGAAATGCCCCAGCCGCGCCGCACCCAGCAGCATCTCGCGCATGACCGTGGGATAGATCACGCAAGTGTCGAGCACCGCTTTCACAGCCGGAAGAACACCGCCTTGAGATAGCCGCTCTCGGCCAGTTGCGGCAATTGCGGATGATCCGGCCCGGCAAAGCCGGTATGGATCAGCTGCGCGCTGCGCCCGGCGCGGCCGATGCCGCGCACGCTGGCCTCGCGGAACCGCGACAGGTCGGCGGCATGCGAGCAGGAGCAGAGACCCAGATAGCCGCCCGGTCGCACCAGCGCCGCGGCAAGCCGCGCCACCCGTTCGTAGGCGCGCAGGCCTGCGTCCAGCGCCTGTTTCGAGGGCGCGAAAGCGGGCGGATCGCAGATCACCACGTCGAATGTCTCGCCTTCCTCGCCCAGCGTGGTCAGCACGTCGAACGCATCGCCCTGCCGTGTCTCGAACCGCCCGGCCAGACCCGAGGCCAGCGCCCCCTGTTCGGCCAAGGCCAGCGCCGGGGCCGAGCCATCGACCGCCAGCGCGCTGCCGGCGCCGCCGGCCAGCATCGCCAGCGCAAAGCCGCCCACATGAGAGAACACGTCGAGCACCCGCGCACCCTGCCCCGCCAGCCGCGCGGCAAAGGCATGGTTCGGGCGCTGGTCGTAGAACAGGCCGGTTTTCTGGCCGCCGGTCAGATCGGCCATATAGGTCACCCCATTCATCGGCACAGGAAGCGGCGCCACCGGCGCCGCCCCGGACAGCACCGCGTTCTTGTCATCCAGCCCTTCGAGAGACCGCGTCCGGCCCGAAGCATTCTTCAGAACCGTGTTCACGCCGGTTACCTTGATCAGTGCCGCGCTCAGCAGTTCCAGATGCGCCTCGGCCCAGGCGGCGTTGGGCTGGATCACGCAGGCGTCACCAAACCGGTCGATGATCACACCCGGAAAGCCATCGGCCTCGGCATGGACGAGCCGGTAGAAGGGCGCGTCAAACAGGCGTTCGCGCAGTGCCAGCGCCCGGGTCAGCCGCGTCTCGAACCAGGCGGCATCGAGCACCGCGTCCGGATCGCGGTCCAGCATCCGGGCGAGGATGCGCGAGCCAGGATTGACCGCCACCAGCCCCAGCGGCGCGCGGTTGTCATCCTCGAGCACCGCAACCGTGCCCGGCGCGATCTTGCGGGTGCGGCGGTCGGTGACCACCTCGTTGTCGAACACCCAAGGCGCCCCGTGACGGATGGCACGGGCGTTGGCCTTGGGCTTCAGGCGGATGCGGGGACGGTCAAAAACGTCAGAGGGCGCTGTCATGAGCGCCCTCTTAATCTCATTCCCGTTGGCTGGGAAGTGTCAGAGACGATTCATCACCTGGATGATGCCCAACGAGGCGTTCTCGTAGCCTTCGGGGTTGATCAGCTCTTGCTGGATCACCCATGTCAGGTGGTCGGTGATGCGGACCTTCTGGGTCTGACCGCGGGCCTCGGCGTTGATCGCCTGCTGGCCGCCAAAGGCCTCCAGATCGGCGCGAACCTCGCGCGGCGGGGTCAACTGCTCACCCGTAACCGGATCCTTGAGGACCATGTCAAAGGTGATCGCGTGCACGCCGCCGGTGGTATAGCGCGCCTTTTCGGTCAAGGCGTGGAACCGCTTGACGACGATTTCCAGATCGGCCTTGACCGGGCCGCTCAGCGGGCTGACGCCACGCACCATCGCGTCCTGCACGATCTTCTGAACCTGGGCGTGACGATCGCCGATCGGATCCTCGCGCCACACGATGTCGCCGCGCGGCAGATAGCTGTTGCGCTCGGACACCTTCAAAGAGCGCGGCACCAGTACGGTGACCGAGTTGATGGTCACGGGCGCCTGCCCTGCAACCAAGCCGCCAACTCCCGGCTCTTGCGTCGCTGCGCGCGCAACGGTGTCGATGTCGGCATGCGGGATCACCACCTGCCCCACCGCCGCGGTTGACTGGACCCGGCTTTCCGGTTGCAGCAGGTCATACCCCGCCGGAGCCGTAATCGACGTGGTCGGCAATTGCTCGTAAGGGGCGTTCCGGGTCGGGACATCGACGGCCGTGCAGGCCGCAACCGACAGGCCCAGACCGGCAAGCAGGATCATCCGCATGGTTTTCATGTCTCTTCTCCATTTTCGGGTTCCGACTCCCACAGCCGCACCCGTTTGAGGAGAATTTGCCCCGCAATTAGGGCAACTTTGCGACAAATTCCGTACGTTTCAGAGATTGTTTCCGATCCGGGATCACTCAGTTTCTGGGTCGGCTACGCCATCCGCCACGTCGGCGGGGCGCCTGTTCGGCGCTCAGCCCGTCCTGCATGACGGCGGTCATGGGATGATCGGGCGCCTCGGCCCCATAGCGCCCGTGCAGGTCCGCCAACGCGTCGCGCTGGTCTGTTCCCACCGGCAGGCTGAGCGCCCAGTCAAGGAATATGGTGCGGCATTCGGGGGCCGTGATCCCCTCGATCCTGTAGGCCTCGTAGATCAGACCCTTGGGGTCATGCGGGTCACCCGTCTTCGGCATCCTCTGGTCCTCCCACCGCGGCGCCAATCAGCGCCGCCGCCTCGGCATATGTCGTCTCCAGCGCCGCCTCCAGCGCCGCCATGTCCTCGAACCCGGTGCTGCGGCAGAGGAAGGCCGCGCCGCCCTCGCCGATCCGCTCCGCGTCGATCATCTCGCCCGACAGCAGCCGCGCCGCCGTCTGTACCGACCAGCATAGGTCATAGGCACGGGTCAGCGACTGCGCATCCGCGACATCCAGCCATCCAGCGGCGACCGCACCTTGCAGGCCCTGCGCCACATCGCGCGCGGCGCTGCCCGACAACAGCGCGCCGGTCTGCGCCACCAGTTCGATATCCAGCATCCGGCCCGGCCCGGTCTTGGCATCCCACACTCCGGCGGGCTGTTTCGCCGCCGCCAGCCGGGCGCGCATCTCGGCCACCTCGCGCAGCACCTTGTCGCGGTCGGCAGGGCGGTTCAGAAGCTCTTGGCGGAACCGCTCGATATCCGCGCCCAATGCCTCTGAACCCGCCACCGGACGGGCACGGGTCAGCGCAAGATGCTCCCACACCCAGGCCTCGTTCAGCTGGTATTCGGTAAAGCTGGTCCAACTGGTCGCCACCGGTCCCTGGGTGCCAGAGGGGCGCAGGCGCATGTCGACCTCGTACAGCTTGCCCTGCGACATTGGCGCGGTCAGCGCGGTGATCAGCGCCTGCGTGAGCCTTGCGTAATAGGGCCGGGTCGCCAGCGGGCGCGGCCCGTCCGAGCCTTCGGCGTCTTCGGGGTCATAGATCACGATCAGGTCAAGGTCGGATTGCGCATTGATCCGCCCCGCCCCCAGCGAGCCCATGCCCAGCACCGTGGCGCCACGTCCGGGCGGCGTGCCGTGTTTGCGGGCGAATTGGGCCTCAACCACCGGAAACAGCGCCGAGATCACCGCCTCGGCCAGTTCGGCATATTGCGCGCCGGCGCGGGCGCCGTCGATCAGCCCGCGCAGATGGTGCACGCCGATGCGGAAATGCCATTCCTTGGTCCAGCGCCGCGCCATGTCGAGCCGGGCCTCGTAATCGTCCTCGGCGGCCAGACGCTCGGCCAGATCGGCGCGCAGCGCCGCCCCGCCCGGCCAGTCGTCGAAGAACGAGCCGCCGATCACCGCGTCAAAGACCGAGGCATTGCGCGACAGGAAGGTCGCCAGCGCATGGCTGGTACCGACGATATCGACCAACAGGTCGATCAGTTGCGGATTGGCCTCGAACAGGGAAAACAGCTGCACCCCGGCGGGCAGCCCGGCCAGAAAGCCATCGAGCGCCAGCAGCGCCTCGTCCGGTTTGGCGGTGCGCGCCAGCCGCGCCAGCAATTCGGGCTTCAGCCGCTCAAAGATACGCCGCCCCCGCTGCGAGCGCAGCGCCGGATAGGTAGGCCAGCGCGACAGCACATTGTCGTCGAACACCACCTCTGCTGGAACGGCGGGCGCCGGGGCGGCGGCGCTGTCGGGGGCAAAGAAATCCTCGGTCAGCCCATGCACCTCGGTCAGGCGCCGGGTCAGGTCGGCGCGCAGCTCGGCGGCGTCGATCCCCATCAGGCAGGCCACGCGGGCAATGCCCTCTTCGGTCTGCGGAATGCGGTGGGTCTGGGCGTCATGCACCATCTGGATGCGGTGTTCGACCTCGCGGTGGGCGCGGTAGTGGCGGGTGAGCGCCTCGGCCACCTCGGGCGGCACCCAGCCCTTGGCCGCCAATGCCGCCAGCCCCTCGACCGTGCCGCGCAAGCGCAGGTCTCGGTCGCGCCCGCCCGCGATCAACTGCCGGGTCTGGGTAAAGAACTCGATCTCGCGAATGCCGCCCCGGCCCAGCTTCATGTCATGGCCCGGAATGGTCAGGGCGCCGCCGGTGCCCTTGTTCTCGCGAATGCGCAGGCGCATGTCATGGGCGTCCTGGATGGCGGCGAAATCCAGGTGGCGGCGCCAGACAAAGGGGCGCAGGGTTTCAAGGAACCGCCCCCCCGCCGCCAGATCGCCCGCGCAGGGCCGCGCCTTGATATAGGCGGCACGCTCCCAGGTGCGGCCAAGGCTTTCGTAGTAATGTTCCGCCGCCTCCATCGCCAGACAGACCGGGGTGACCGCCGGGTCGGGGCGTAGGCGCAGATCGGTGCGGAACACATAGCCATCGGCGGTCTTGTCGCTGAGCGTGGCGCAGAAATTGCGGGTGGCGCGCACCATGCCCTGACGTGCCTCGAAGAAATCGTCGGGCTCATAGCGGGTTTCGTCAAACAGCACGATCAGGTCGATATCCGAGCTGTAGTTCAGCTCATGCGCGCCCATCTTGCCCATGGCCAGGATCACCATCCCGGCGGCGGTTTCAACATCCGCCTCGGTCTGGCCCGGCAGCTTGCCGCGCCGGATCAGGGCGGCGATCTCGGCCTTGGCGGCCAAATCGGCGGCCAGCGCACCGAAATCGGTGAGCAGCGCGGTCACCTTCTCCAGCGGCCAGGCGCCTGCCAGATCGGCGAGCGCGGTCAACAGCGCCAGCCGCCGCTTGGCCCGGCGCAGCCCTGGTTTCAACTGGTCAGGTGGCAGCGCGCGGGCCGCGGCCAGTTCGGCGGCCACCGCCGCATCGGCATCCTCGAGCGCGGGCGCCAGCCATGCGGCCTCGGCCCGCATCAGCCCCATCAGATAGGGGCTGGTGCCCCCCGCACCGGCGACAAGATCGGCCAGATCGCCCCCCAGTTCGGGCAGCAGGGCACGCGCCTCAGCCCCCAGTTCGGGATCATAGGCACGGGGGAGTCGGGTGATGGCTAGGCGTGTTGTCATGCGCCAAATAGCGCAGCCGCCCCACCCGCCGTCAATGCGTCAAAACTTGACCTTTGCCACCAGTGCGGGCAGTTCTGCGCCATGAGCAAGAGCCTGAAACGGGTCCGCGCCGCACTCGAGGCCGCGCAGGTCGCCACCGAAATCCGCGAGACGGGAAATGCCCGCACGGCCGAGGACGCCGCTGCCGCCGTCGGCTGTGCGCTGAACCAGATCGTCAAGTCGATCATCTTTCAGCAAAGGGACGGCGATGCACTGGCGCTGTTTCTGACCGCTGGCGGCAACCAGGTCGATCCGGACCGTGCCGCCGCCCTGTTCGGCGCGCCGCTGTCACGTGCCGACGCCGATACCGTGCGCAACAAGACGGGTTTTGCCATCGGCGGTGTCGCACCCGTCGGGCATCTGTCCCCGGTGGCCAGTTTCATGGATCCCGCGCTGATGGTCTTTCCGGTGGTCTGGGCCGCAGCAGGCACGCCGCGCCATGTCTTTTCGATTGCTCCGGCAGAGCTTCAGCGTCTGACCGGCGCCGCAGCCGCCAATTTCGTCAGGATGGGTTGATCAGAGCAAGAACCTGGCCGAGCAGCACGGTCCAGCCAAACAGCCCCAGCACGACGCTGGGCAACAACCACCAGCCCGCCGGCATCCGATTGTCCCGACACCGTACGTCCCGACCTGCGTTATGTGCCGTCTGTTCCGGCATGGTCGCCCCTGTTTCCCTATCGACAAGAGTATAGGTTCTGGAAATTATCAAAACCCAAATTTTCTGAACGCGCAACTCTTGATTGCATATTGAGCGAACACTCGCCGAAACCATGATGTAAATCTTTTTCACATACCCTCTTGCATTGTCTCGCTCACCGCCCCACATCGGTAATGTGAAAGACATTCACATCAACTGATCTGGAGACCACGATGACCATGATGACCGACCCCGTCGCCGCCCCGTCAAATCCGGGTTGGCTGCACCGAAGCGAAGCCTGGCTGGACAGCAAGGGCAAAGGCGCCTGGATCGCTGCCATGGTCCTTGGCTTTGTCTTCTTCTGGCCCATCGGCCTCGCCCTTCTCGCCTACATGATCTGGAGCAAACGCATGTTCAGCAAATCCTGCACCCGCCGCAAAGCCTGGAGCCATCACGGCATGCGGGCGATGTCGACCACCGGCAACAGCGCCTTTGACGCCTACAAGGCCGACACGCTGGCCCGCCTGGAACGCGAACAGGCCGATTTCGAAGCCTTCCTCCACCGCCTGCGCGAAGCCAAGGACAAGGCCGAGTTCGACGAGTTCATGGACGAGCGCGTCCGCAGGGCCCGCGATGACGAGAGTGCCCGCGACGACAAGGGCGAAGACAACGCCTAAGCCCAACGTGGCCGCCCCTTCGCGGGCGGCCCTCACACGCAAACGGACCCTGCCCCGATGACCCACCTCCCCCATCCCGACCACCAGCCGGAGTTTTATCAGAGCATCCCGGCCAAGCGGTTCTTTGCCTGGGTGTTCGACACCTGCGTCATCCTGATTCTCAGCCTCATTGTGGTACTGTTGACCGCCTTTGTCGGCGCCTTTGTCTGGCCGCTGCTCTATCTGGTGGTGGGCTTTGTCTACCGCGTCGCCACCATCGCCGGCGGCTCGGCCACCTGGGGCATGCGCTTTGTCGGGATCGAGCTGCGCGATGCCTACGGCGCCCGCCTGAACGGCGGCCAGGCGCTGGCCCATACCGCGGGCTATACCGTCAGCATGGCCTTGCCGATCCTTCAGGTGATCTCGATCCTGATGATGCTGACCGGATCGCGCGCCCAGGGCCTGACCGATGCGGTGCTGGGCACCGTGGCGCTGAACCGGCGGGCCTACGCTTAACTCTTGTGACTTTGGTCACTTGGCGGGTCCCGGATCGGTTGTTATCATCCGCCGAGGAACAGACGGGACCCCCATGCGCCACACCCTGCCCATTGCGCCACAATTCTACGTGACCGCTCCGCAACCCTGCCCGTATTTGCCGGACAGGATGGAGCGGAAACTGTTCACCGCGCTCCAGGGTGAAGGCGCCGAACGGCTGAACAATGCGCTGTCACAACAGGGGTTCCGCCGCTCGCAGAATGTGCTTTACCGCCCCTCCTGCGCCGATTGCGCCGCCTGTCTCTCGGCCCGGATCGACGTCGCAGCCTTTCAACCCAGCCGCAGTCAGAAACGCGCCCTGCGCCGCAACGCGCATCTGACCCGGCGCGCCACCTCGCCATGGGCCACAGACGAGCAATACGAACTGTTCCGCCGCTATCTCGACAGCCGCCATGCCGATGGCGGCATGGCCGACATGGATGTGTTCGAATTCGCCGCGATGATCGAAGAGACGCCGATCCGCAGCCGGGTAATCGAATATGCCCATCGCGACACCCGCGCGCTGACCGCGGTCAGTCTGACCGATGTGCTCGATGACGGGCTCAGCATGGTCTATTCCTTCTACGACCCGGACCTGCACCGGGACTCGCTTGGCACCCATATGATCCTCGATCACATCGACATCGCACGCGAGGCGGGTCTACCCTATGTCTATCTTGGCTATTGGGTGCCCGACAGCCCCAAGATGGGTTACAAGTCCCGCTTCTCAGGGCTCGAAATCTATCTGGGCGGTCGCTGGCAGGCGATGAAGAACCCGCAGGCGCATGACGCCATCCAGCATCCGCTGTCGACCGATCCCATCGCCGAACAGGTCGCGAATATCCAGCTCCCTGACCGTTGGCCCACCCGCGACTGAGATTGCTTTTTCCAAGCGAGTGAAGGCGTAGCCAACCGCAGACGCGATCCGCGTCTCAACCGCCAGTGCCCGCCCCCCCCCGGTCCTGCATCTTCCTCTTGCCTGAAATATCCCGGGGATGAATTGCCCCAGAGGGGCAAGAAGGGGCAGCGCCCCTTGACCGGAACTCAAAAAGCAAAGGGGGCCCAGAGGCCCCCTTTTCCGTTTGGTAACACCCAGATCAGTTCGGGATCAGCGCCGGAACGATGGTCACGATCGACGGGAAGCTCCACAGGATCGCGATCCCTACCACCTGGATGATCACGAAAGGCACGATACCGCGATAGATATGGCCCGTGGTCACCTCCTTCGGCGCCACCCCGCGCAGATAGAACAGGGCAAAGCCGAAAGGTGGCGTCAGGAACGAGGTCTGCAGGTTCACCGCCACCATGATGGTCACCCATTTCGGGTCGAAGGACCCGCCATAGATCACCGGCCCGACAATCGGGATCACGATATAGATGATCTCGAGGAAATCGAGCACGAAGCCCAGCACGAAGAGCACCAGCATCACGATCAGGAAGACCTTGAACTCGTTGTCGAAGCTCTTCAGGAACTGCTGGATGTAATGCTCGCCGCCAAAGCTGATCACCACAAGATTGAGCAGCTGCGACCCGATCAGGATGGTGAACACCATCGAGGTCACCTTGGCCGTCTCGCGCACGATCGGTGACAGGACACCGCCGGCAAACAGCACCCAGCAGCCGAACAGCAATCCGCCCAGCGCATAGATATAGGTCGCATAGGCAAAGACGAAGGCAATCCAGGTTTCGACGCTGACACCGTCCTGATTGATGCGCAGGTCGAAATTCACCCCGATCAGCAGGCAGATGATGATGGCGAAGGTGGACCAGATGATCACCTTTCCCGACCGGCCCTCATCGCGCAGCTTGCGATAGGCCGCCAGCATGATGGCCCCGCCCGCACCCAGTGCCGCCGCCGGAGTGGGGTTGGTGATACCGCCCAGGATCGACCCCAGCACCGCGATGATCAGAACCAGCGGCGGGAACACCACCCGGATAAGATCGTTGCCGGTGCAACGGATCGCAGCTTCCTTGCAGCCATAGAGCGCCAGGACCAGGGGCAGCAACAGGATCAGCACCGTCACCCCGGGAGAGGTCAGCGGCCCGATGAACAGGATATCGGCCAGCAGCATCAGGACCAGACCCAGCCCGCCCACGAGAAGCGGTTTCGGATCACGCGAGGGCGCGATGCCCCGGCCCACCACCAGCGTCAGACCCAGCAGCACCGCGATCACCGCGACACCCGTACCAATCGGCGCGGCTCCGGCGATCTTTTCCGCGCGGGCTTCGGCGATCTCCTCTGCGGTCAGGCGGTGTGATTCCTGCACCCCGCCCGCGGCGTCGATCTCCTCCTGCTCGGCCACCGCCGAGTCCCAGGCTTCCTGCCCGTGCAGCGCGATCATCGATGCCTTGCATTCGGCTCCGACATTGGTGCGCAGGCTGGCGCTCTTGGAACTGTCGGAAAAGGTCGAGACCGTCACGTCCTGACTTCCCACGATACCAAGACTGCCCAGCAGCAGCACCCCGGCAATCAGCGCCGCCGGCGCCCCCAGCAGCCAGGTCAGCCCCTCGGCGCGGGTGATCGGCTCGCCCGTACCGCCGCCCAGCTCGACCGCCGGCGCCTTGTCGGGATTCAGCAGCGCATAGCCAAAGGCATAAAGCGCATAAAGCAGAGCCAGCAGGATGCCCGGCAGCAGCGCTGCCTGGAACAGGGTACCGACCGACACGACCGCCGGTTCGCCCAGATAAGTCAGCGCGTCGGTACAGCCCGCCTCGATGGCGCGGGTCTCCTGCGCGGTCGAATAGAGGTCGCCCGCCAGCGTGCCCAGCAGAACGATCACGATCGAGGGCGGAATGATCTGCCCCAATGTGCCGCTCGCCGCGATCACACCGGTCGCCAGTTCCGGCGAGTAGTTGTTGCGCAGCATGGTGGGCAGGGCCAGCAGGCCCATGGTCACCACGGTGGCGCCGACGATCCCGGTCGAGGCAGCCAGAAACGCGCCCACGACCACGATCGACACCGCCAGACCGCCGGGCAGCGGGCCAAAGACGCGCGCCATGGTGGTCAGCAGATCGTTGGCGATCTTCGAACGCTCCAGCGTGATGCCCATCAGCACGAACATCAGCACCGCCAGCAGCGTCTCGATGGACTGGCCCGCCAGCACCCGCTCGTTCATCCGGTTCACGATGAAGGAGACGTTGCGATCCATCGCCGTCTGCCAGCCGCCCTGGAACACATGTTCGGCGACCCGTGGCAATTCGGGGTATCGGAAGACCGAGATCACATCCGGTTTGACCCCGGAACCGATCAGATCGTTATAGGCCTGCGACGAGGTGTCGATAGCCTGGTGGATCAGCAGCCCCGCGCTGTCCAGCGCGGCGATGATACCGAATGAGATGATGCCGGCGCCGCCGATGGCAAAGGCCACCGGAAATCCCGACAGGATGCCTCCGAAGAGACAGAGAAAGACGATAATGAGGCCGATTTCGACGCCATCAAGACCGAATAGCATGTTCCCGGTTCCTATTCTTAATGCGTGCCTTCATAGGCCTCTTCGCCCTCGCCAAGAGTATCCTTGTCGAGATATTTACCCGCGCTGCTCTCGCCTTCGACGAATTCGAGCCAGGAGCGGTAGAAAAAGGCGACTGCGTGGATGAACACCATGGCGGCAAACGTGATCAGCAGGATCTTGAACAGGAAATACCCGTTGAACCCGTTGGGACTGAACCCGATGGTCTCCACGTTCCAGCGCAGCGCCCGAGATTTCATCAGCAGGCGGTCAAGCTGGTCGCTGGCCGAAGGGTTCGGCACGATCAGATGCCGCCACAGAAAGTACCAGCCGTAAAGCCAGGTCACCACTGCCATGGGCATCATGAACAGAAGCGATCCGGCCATGTCCACCACCCGTTTTCCACGGTGGCTGAGGCCGGAATAAATCAGGTCGACGCGGACATGACCGCCCTGCACGAACGTGTAGGTGGCGCAAAGGCAGACAACCATGGCGTTGTAAAGCTTCAGCTCTTCGGACCACCAGCTGACGTCGAGCGTCACCGGGATGCCAAAGCCAAAGGACAGATCGGGCCGTGCAAAGACGCGCTGCATGAACACGATGATGATCTGTTGCAGCACCATCAGCAGGCCCGCCCAGGCAAAGAAGCGCCCGACCGTGTTGGCGAAACCTTCGAGCCCGCGCACCATCAACCACATGAACGAGCGGAAATACATTCCGATCGCGGTGAGGACCAGAACGAAGGTGAAGACCACGAAGAAGAACTCGACCGAGCCGCCATAATAGACAAAGCGCATGATCGAGGCCTTGTCGGACCAGTCCAGCCAGAGCTGTGGATGGGTGACCGCGTAGCCGAAATTATAGAATGCCTCGGCGATGTTCTGAAACAGCCAGATCAGACCGTTCCACAGGGCGCCGAAAAAGGAGATACCGTTATCGTCCTGCATGATGTCCCCGATTCAGGAGTGCCGGATCGTCCTGCGGAACAGCGCCGCAAGGTCCTGGCAAAGCGTAGGCCCCCCGCCCTGGGGCGGGGGTCCGGTATTGGCCGCTTGGCGGGATCAGCCCAGAACGCGGTCGCGCTGTGCGGTGTAGACGCCCGACGACATGTTCAGCCAGGCCGACGAGGATTTCATCGACGCCATGGCGCTGTCGTGGATCTTCTTGAACAGCTCGTCGCCCATGTTCTCGGCCATGACTTCCTGGCTCGCCTTGCCGAAGGCATCCCAGACGCTGTCGGGGAATTCCAGGACCTTGACGCCACCGGCCTGCAGACGCTGCAGCGCCGAACCGTTGTTGGACAGGAACTGGGCCAGGTTCCACTGGTGGCATTCGGCGGATGCAACCTCGATGATCTTCTGATGCGCGGGGCTCAGGCTCTCGAACACGTCACGGTTGGTGGCAACCGACAGACCTGCACCCGGCTCGTGGAAGCCCGCGGTGTAATAGGTCTTGGTGATCTCCTGGAAGCCGGCCTTTTCGTCCGCCCAGGGGCCGATCCACTCGGTGCCGTCGATGGCACCCGAGGACAGCGCTTGGTACACTTCCGAACCCGGAATGTTCTGAACGCTTGCGCCCAGCTTGCCCAGCGCCTTGCCGCCCAGGCCCGGCATGCGGAACTTCAGACCGTTGAAATCCTCGGGGCCATTGATCTCTTTCGAGAACCAGCCACCGGCCTGCGCGCCGGTGTTGCCGCCCAGGAAGGATTTCAGGCCAAAGATCTGGCCCAGCTCGTCATGCAGCTCGTGGCCGCCATCGTGATAGTACCAGTTCACCAGTTCCTGCGCGGTCATGCCAAAGGGCACCGCGGTAAAGAACGCATAGCCCGGATGCTGACCGACGAAGTAATAGTCGGCGCCGTGATACATGTCGGCCTGGCCCGAGGAAACGGCGTCGAACACTTCGAACGCACCCACCAGTTCGCCGGCGGCCTTCAGGTCGACAGTCAGGTTGCCATCGGACATGGCGGTGATGTTGTCGGCGACGCGCTGTGCCGAATCATGCACACCGGCCAGACCGCGACCCCAGGTGGTGACCATGGTCAGGGTCCGCTTGCCCTGAGCATAGGCCGGAGCGGCCAGAGCGGTGGTGGCAGCCGCGGCAGCGCCGCCCATGGCCGAGGTTTTCAGAAAAGAACGACGATCCATAAGAGTATTTCCTCCCCTTGCAAGTCATGAACGCCCGCCGGGTCATCCCGGTGGGCGGATCGTTTCCAGTGTCGCAAGGGTAACGAGCGATGATCCGCTCTGTGAATACCTAGTACTACGTAGCAGCGCGGAAAAATGCGGCCACTGACCTAGAAATCCACTGTTTTTCGGGCACTGCGCGACCACACAAGTGCGTGGCGGCCGGTCACGACTTGATCGCATGCTTTGATTTTGCCGCCGGTTTTGCGTATCGATTCGCCATGCACCGCCTGCGCAACCTGATCCGCCCCAACTACGCCCAGAAGATCTCGCTTCTGGCGACGCTGCCGCTTGTGGTGGCGGTGGCCGCCATCGCAGCGCTGGTGGCCTATCAGGCCCGCACCCTGGCCGAACGCGAGATCCAGGCGCTGGAGCGGCAGCTGTTGCAGGCAAAGAAGGCCGAACTGCGCAACTACGTCACCCAGGCGCGCAACGGCTTTGCCCATATCTATGGCCCCGCCGCGCCTGACGATGAAGAGGCCAAGACACAGGTCGCACAGATGCTGGCGGCGATGATCTACGGACAGGACGGGTTCTTTTTCGTCTACGATTACGAGGGCAAGAACCTGGTCAGCCCGCGCCAGACCGAATTCATCAACCGCAACTGGGAGGGGTTGACCGACAGCAAGGGCGTACCGGTTGTGGACGAGTTCATCCGCCTCGCCCGGCAGGGCGCGGGCTGGCATTCCTTCATGTGGGAGAAACCATCGACCGGGGAAGAGGCGCAGATGGTGGCCTATGTGGTGGGCTTGCAAGACTGGCGCTGGGCGGTGGGCACCGGGGTGTTCATCGACGACGTGCTGGCCTCGGTCGCAGCGGCCCGGGCCGAGACACAGGCCCGCGTCCGCCGCACCTTTGTCTATATCGGCGCCATCGCGCTGGCGGCGCTGCTGATCGTGTTCGGCTCGGGCATGGTTCTGAACATCCGCGAACGCCGGCTGGCCGATGCCAAGCTCAAGGAACTGACGCAACGGGTGTTCGACGCGCAAGAGGAAGAGCGCGGGCGGGTGGCGCGCGAGTTGCATGACGGTATCAGCCAGATCCTGGTGGGGGTGCGCTATGCGCTGGACAATGCCCGTCGCCGGTTGGCACGCGGCGATCATGACGGCGCCGAACCGCCGCTGGACAAGGGGATCGAGAACCTCGGCATCGCGATCACCGAGGTGCGCCGCATCAGCCGCGACCTGCGCCCCGGCGTGCTCGACGATCTGGGCCTTGGTCCGGCATTGAAATCGCTGACCGACGATTTCCGCGAGCGCACCGGCATCGCGACCGATTTCACCACCGTGGTGTTCCGCAACCGGCTGGATCACAACAGCAAGATCGCGCTCTACCGCATCGCCCAGGAGGCGCTGACCAATATCGAGCGTCATTCGGGCGCAACCCGGGTCTCGATCGACCTGCGCGGCCACAAGAAGGGCGCCACCATGCGCATCTCGGACAATGGCCGCGGCATCCGCTCGACCCCGGGCAAACCCGGCCCCGGCCTGGGCCTGCGCAACATGCAGGAACGGATCGAACAGCTTGACGGCAGCCTGCGCATCCTGTCATCCCGCGGCGCGCAGACCGGCACCGTGATCGAGGTGAGCCTGCCGCTGAGCCACCTGTTGCCGCCCCAGGAGGAGCCGGCGTCGAAGAGAAAGGCCCTGCCATGACCGACACCCCCGTCCGCGTTCTGATCGTCGACGATCACCCGATGGTGGCCGAAGGCATTCAGGCCATTCTCGAAAGCTATGACGACATTCAGGTGATCGGCACCGTGGGCGACGGGCGCGAGGCGGTGGGCCGCGCTCTGGCGCTGCTGCCCGATGTGATCCTGATGGATCTGAACATGCCCGGTCTCGGCGGGCTGGGCGCAACCGAGATCATCCTGGAGCAGATGCCCGATACCCGCATTCTGATCCTGTCCATGCATGACAGCCCCGAATATATCTCCACCGCGCTCAGCCATGGCGCCATGGGCTATGTGCTCAAGGACGTGCCGACCGAAGAGATCAAGCAGGCCGTCGACGCGGTGATGCGGGGCGAGCGGTATCTGTGCACCGGTGCCAAGGGCTCGCTGGAGCCAAAGGAGGGCGAGGAGGCGCGCGAGGCGCTGACCGGGCGCGAACAGACCATCCTGCTGCAACTGGCGCAGGGCAAGTCGAACAAGGAAGTGGCCATCGCGCTCGATATCTCGGTGCGCACGGTGGAAACCCACCGCAAGAACATCAAGCGCAAGCTCGGCATTTCCTCGACCGCCGGGCTGACCCGCTATGCGCTGGAACACGGCGTACTGCAAGGCACCGGCGTCGGTCTCTGACCCGGCAGCGGCACCGGCTCGGATCAGTCCCGCAACGCGTCTGCGCGCAATCCCGCGCGCTGGTGATGCCGGGGCAGCACCCTGCCATACAGCTGCCGCGTCCGTTCGACCCCACCGCACATCCCCTCGGTCTCGACAAACGAGAAGATACCCACATAACGCCGTCGCGGCCCCTCGACCGGGGCGACCCGATGCAGCGCGTATCGGCCCTTGAAGATCTGCAAATCACCCGGTTGCAGGTCCAGCACCCGGACCCGGTCGCGGGCACCCGCCAACACCTCGGCCACGCCCTCGAAATTCTCGTCGCTCGCCGTTCGCAGGTCGGGCACATATTCAAACGCGCCACCCGCGCTGCCGTTCTGGATCGCCAGCGTGACCGTGAAATTGTTGGTGTCGAAATGCCAGGGGAAGCCCTGCCCCGTTTCGACCGCGTTTACGATCACATCCGCCAGCGGGTCGTCATAGCGAAAGAACCTGTTTTCCGGCTCACCCAGCACGTCACGGATGAAGGGCATGAAGGGCCCGGCCTCATAGATCCGGCGCAGCGGTCTGTCGGGTGGGAAATTATCGGCCGGCACGAAGGCGTTCGAGCGGTCGAAGAATTGCCGAACCGGGTGGTTGGCGGGCAGGTTCGGGTCGTCCTGCGAGAAATAGACATTGGTGCGGCTGAAGGAGCGATGCCCCAGATGCGCCACCGCATCGGCCTCGGCCACCAGCCGCGCCACGCCAGCGGGATGGGCAAAGCCCGGCAGCACCGCGCAACCGTCCTCGGCGATTTCGCGTCTGAGATCGGCCAGCATGGCCGCATAGGCCGGCGCATCGGGCCGGTCGATCGGATAGCGCCCCAGATCGATCAAATCATGCAATTCCATCGCGTCCTCCTGCTTTGCCGCCCCTACAGGGTCGGTAAACGAGTCGCGGATTTCTGGCCTGTTTCCGGCATCGCGCGCCGCCAATGGATCAGATCCATCATGTGACGACGGGTCAAATTCGCGGAAATGTCCCGCCCTGCGGCATTCCGCGCAACAAAATGTCGCCAAAACTGCTCGCAGCGACAGGTTTTCGACCCGATTGAGTGTTGACGCCCCCTGCCCTCGCCCATAATGTCCCCGCCAAGCATGAAGGAGCCGCTGGGAATGACCGCGCTAGTCGTAATCGTAGGAACAACGCGCATGGGCCGGTAACGGTAAGCCATAATCGAACCCATGCGCCTCCGAAAGTTCGGGGGCTTTTTTTATGCTGAAACGAGAAGACGCATGTCGCCAATGGAGCAAAGCAGATGACACGTGAGATGACCGGCGCAAAGATGGTGGTCCAGGCCCTCAAGGATCAGGGCGTGGACACGGTATTCGGCTATCCGGGCGGCGCCGTGCTGCCGATCTATGACGAGATCTTTCTGCAAAACGACATTCGCCACATTCTGGTGCGGCACGAACAGGGCGCGGTGCACGCGGCCGAGGGCTATGCCCGCTCGACCGGCAAGCCCGGCGTTGTGCTGGTGACCTCGGGTCCCGGCGCCACCAATGCGGTGACCGGTCTGACCGATGCGCTGCTCGACTCGATCCCGATCGTGGTCCTCACCGGGCAGGTGCCGACCTTCATGATCGGCTCGGACGCGTTCCAGGAGGCCGACACCGTTGGCATCACCCGCCCCTGCACCAAGCATAACTGGCTGGTCAAGGATACCGACAAGCTGGCCAAGACCATCCATGAAGGATTCCATGTGGCGACCTCGGGCCGGCCCGGCCCGGTCCTGATCGACATCCCAAAGGACGTTCAGTTCGCGACCGGCAAGTATCAGGGCCCCAAGGGGCTCGAGACCCATTACAACCCGCCGGTCAAGGGCGACATGGAAGAGATCACCGAACTGGTCGCGGCCATCGAAAAGGCCAAGCGCCCGGTGTTCTATACCGGTGGTGGCGTGATCAATTCCGGCGCCGCCGCCAGCCAGCTCTTGCGCGAGCTGGTGGATGCGACCGGCTTTCCCATCACCTCGACCCTGATGGGTCTGGGCGCCTATCCCGCCTCGGGCAAGAACTGGCTGGGCATGCTGGGCATGCACGGGCTTTACGAGGCGAACATGGCCATGCATGGCTGTGACCTGATGATCAATATCGGCGCCCGCTTCGACGACCGGATCACCGGCCGCATCGACGCGTTCAGCCCGAAATCGAAGAAGGCGCATATCGACATCGACCCCAGTTCGATCAACAAGGTGATCCGGGTCGATATCCCCATCGTCGGCGATGTGGGCCATGTGCTGGAAGACATCCTGAAGGTCTGGAAGGCGCGCGGGCGCAAGACCAATGCCGAGGCGGTGCAGAAATGGCAGGCCCAGATCACCGAATGGCGCAAGGTGAACTGCCTGACCTACAAGCCTTCGGAAAAGACCATCAAGCCGCAATACGCGATGGAGCGTCTGGAAGCGCTGACCAAGGGGCGTGACCGCTACGTGTGTACCGAAGTGGGCCAGCACCAGATGTGGGCGGCGCAATATCTGGGCTTTGAGGATCCGAACCGTTGGATGACCTCCGGTGGCCTGGGCACCATGGGTTACGGTACGCCGGCCTCGATCGGGGTGCAGATCGCGCATCCGGACGCGCTGGTGATCAACGTGGCGGGCGAGGCAAGCTGGCTGATGAACATGCAGGAGATGGGCACCGCCGTGCAGTACCGCCTGCCGGTCAAGCAATTCATTCTGAACAATGAACGCCTGGGCATGGTGCGCCAGTGGCAGGAGCTCTTGCATGGCGAGCGCTATTCGCAATCCTGGTCCGAAGCGCTGCCCGATTTCGTGAAACTGGCCGAGGCCTTTGGCGCCAAGGGCATCCTGTGCAAGGATCCCGCCGATCTGGATGACGCGATCATGGAGATGATCAACTATGATGGGCCGGTGATCTTCGATTGCCTTGTCGAAAAGCACGAGAACTGCTTCCCGATGATCCCCTCGGGCAAGGCCCATAACGAGATGCTGCTGGGCGATGCCGAGACCCAGGGCGTGATCCAGGCCGGCGGCGCGGTCCTCGTCTGACAAAATCCTGCGAATTTTGTCGGTCGCGCCCTGTGCGACCGGTACTCTCCACTCTGAAAGGGACGCATATGTCTGCCCTACACATCAAGAAAGGCTCCAGCAGCCATTCCGCCTATAACCTGCGCCCGACCTTCTCGGACGTGGCCGAACGGCACACCATCGCCCTTCTGGTCGAGAACGAGCCCGGTGTGCTGGCCCGCGTCATCGGCCTGTTCTCGGGACGCGGCTACAACATCGAAAGCCTGACCGTCGCCGAGGTGGATCACACCGGCCATCTGAGCCGTATCACCATCGTCACCACCGGCACGCCACAGGTGATCGAGCAGATCAAGGCGCAGCTGGGCCGGATCGTCTCGGTCCGCGACGTGCATGACCTGACGGTCGAGGGGCGCTCGGTCGAGCGCGAACTGGCGATGCTCAAGGTGGTGGGCAGCGGCGACAAGCGGGTCGAGGCACTGCGGCTGGCGGATATCTTCCGCGCCAACGTGGTCGACAGCACGCTCAACAGCTTCGTCTTTGAGATCACCGGTGCGCCGGACAAGATCGACGCCTTTGCCGATCTGATGCGGCCGCTGGGCCTGGCCGAGATCGCGCGCACGGGTGTCGCGGCGCTGTTGCGCGGCGACTGACAAAGCAGAGGTTCAGGCGCGGCAGACTTCGCCTTCGGCCTGTCTGCCGGGCTTGCGCCGCGCCTGGGCTGCAAACGGAATGACCTTTGCCGCGGCCCCATCCGCGACATCCCCACCCGTCGCGCCTGCATCGCGCAGCAGATCCTGCAAGCCGCGATAACTGCCCTGATCGACCAGCCGCGGATTGAAGGCCAGACGCTGCTTGCGTTCGGTCACCAGGTCGAACTGAACCCAGTCCCCCACATCGAGGCAGACCGATGCCTGAGCATCCGTTTTCCGATAGAACGCGAGGTCCCCGTGGTCCTCGCACCAGATGACCGCTTTCTGATCATCACTGTCGCTCCAGAGTACTACACCAAACATATCCCGTCCCAATGACTTGTTTTCTTTAGATTGAGCGAATTAACACGAGTCAAACATGGTAAAATGCGTGTCTGGCTATTGCTTTTTGTGTCTGGACCGGTAGCCTCCTGACACACTTTCGCGTCTATTTTGACGCTATATAGTATCAACTTGTGTATCGACCGAAGGGAGCAACCACTCAACCCTTCACGTTTCGGTCTAAATGAACAATTCTGTTTCGGGACCCTATGACAAAACCTACCAGGACACCGGCGGAACTCCGCAACATGTTCGGCGAAAACCTGCGCCGACTGTCCCGCCGTTACCCCTCAATCTCCGAACTTTCGCGCCAACTCGGCATCAACCGCACCCAGTTCAACCGATATCTGTCAGGAGAGAGCTTTCCCCGCCCCGACGTGCTGGATCGGATATGCAGCTTTTTCGATGTCGATGCGCGTATCCTGCTGGATCCGGTCGATGCCATACCGGTTTCGGATCAGATCCTGTCGGGGCCGGTGCTGTCCGAGTTCTTCGGGCCGGACGTGACCCGCCTTGACGAGGACGACTTTCCCAGTGGTTTCTACCGGTTCACGCGGCGTAGCTTCGTCAACGAAAACAAATTCGTGCTGGGGCTGGTCTATGTCTTTCGCGAGAACAACGCGACCTATATCCGCGGCTACGAGGCGCTTGAGGCGATGCGCCAACAGGATCTGCCCGACGACCCCCGCACCCGTGAATTCCGCGGTTATGTCACACGCGAGGATGACGGGGTGACACTGTTGATCTCGCGCCGCAACGCGATGACCTTCTCTTTCAACTATTTGTCGCGCGTGGCGTCTTTCGAAAACAATTTCTGGGTCGGTTACGTGTCGCGCTCGGTGCGCGAACCGGTGAGCGGCCATCGCATCACCCGACTGGTTTACGAACACCTGGGCCGAGACAAGGCAGCCATCTGGAAAACCGCGCGCCAGGCCGGCTTTGTGGACGCAGAACAACTCTTGCCCTTTCACCGGCGCCTGCTGCGCCCGGACGAAGCGTTCCGCTGAGGGTCGGCAGCCCCGCAATACGACTGCGGGCGGATCAGCCGCCACACCGCCAAAGCGTCAGGCCGCGGTATCGTCCCGCGTCACCTGACGGTAAAGGTGCCACGAGGCATGGCCCAACCAGGGCAGCACCAGAAACAGACCCAAAAATCCCGGCACCATGGCGACAAAGGTCATCACGGCCAGGATCCCGGCCCAGACAAGCATCACCACGGGATTGGATGAAACAAAGCCGAAACTGGCGATCATCGCCGTCACGAAATCCAGTTCCCGATCCAGCAGCATCGGGATCGACATCACCGTGATCATGTAGAGCAGCGTTGCAAATCCCGCGCCCACCACTGTGCCCACGGCCAGCATCATCAGCCCGTTGGGGCTGAGAAACACCTCCATCGAACTGGAGACATTGGTCATGGTCGTCAGGCCCAGAAAGAGGGCAAATATCATGTGACCGAGGAAGAACCAGAACAGAAAGACCAGCACCATGATGGCGCAGATCGAGGGCAGCTGGCGTCGGCTCTGCAAGATCACAACGCCGAATATCTCTCCGAAATCCAGCGGCTCGCCCTGTTCCAATCGGTGCGATACCTCATAGAGGCCAACGGCGGCAAAGGGGCCGAGCAACGGAAAACCGATCGCGGCCAACACCAGCCAGAAGGTGGTGCCGGTCCAGGCCGTCACCCAGGCCATCAAGAGACCCGACATCACATAAAAACCCGAAAACAGCAGCCCGAACAGCGGCGCCCGCAAGTAATCGCGCAGCCCGGCAGCCAGCGCATGGCGCAGCATGTCGAAGCTGGCCGGATGCATTGGCGGCACACCAAAAGGTTTCTCGATCATGCCTGCTCCTTCTCTGTTGTCTCGCGTCTACATGGCCGGGTGACGTTGCGGCCAGGTCGTGGCCTGGTGATAGGCCTCGCCCAGTGCCAGCAGTGCCGCATCGCCGCCGCGCGGGCCAAAGATTTGGAACCCCATGGGCACACCCTGGGGGCCGAACCCGGCCGGAACCGCTAGTGATGGCAGGCCGATCAGACCGATCGGTATCGTGACCTCCATCCAACGATGATAGGTATCCATGGTGCGGCCCGCGATTTCCTTCGGATACGGCACGTTCACGTCAAAGGGCCAGACCTGCGCCGAGGGCAAAACCAGTGCATCGAATTCATCGAAAAGCTCGACCGACCGCTTGTACCAGTTCGAGCGTTTGACACTGGCGCGGTGGACATCCATCGCCGAGAGGCCGAGTCCGCGTTCGATCTCCCAGATCGCGGTATCCTTCAGCGCCGACCGGTTCTGGCGCAGCAAGGGCTCCAACGAACCGGCCTTGCCCCAGGATCGCAGGTCGAGCCAGGCCTCCCAGATCGCCGCCGCGTCCATCGGGGCCGGAACCGGTTCGACTGCGGCACCAAGCGTCTCAAGCACACGCAACCCGCTTTCGCACAGTTCCAGAATCCCCGACTCCATCGCATAGGCGCCACCCCAGTCGCCCAGCCAGCCGATGCGGACACCCTTCAGATCCGCAGGGGACACCGGCGATGCCTTGGGGGCGTTCACCGACAAAGGCACGCGCGCATCCGCCCCGGCAATCACATCCAGCATGATCCCGATATCCGCCGGGCTGCGCCCCATCGGGCCCAGCGTGGCCAGTTGATGCAGGAACAATTCACGCTCCGGATCGAGGGGCACGGTGCCCCAGGTCGGACGGAAGCCGTACACGTTGTTCCAGGCCGCGGGATTGCGCAGCGACCCCATCTCGTCGGACCCATCCGCCAGGGCCGTCATGCCGGTGGCCAGCGCCACCGCCGCCCCGCCGGATGACCCTCCACAGGACAGGGCCGGCGCATAGGGGTTGCCCGTCGCGCCATAGACCGGGTTGAACGTATGCGATCCGATCCCGAACTCCGGCACGTTCGTCTTGCCGATCAGGATCGCGCCGGCCGCCCGCAGTCGCGACGGCAAGAGACTGTCCTTGTCCGGGACAAAATCCGCAAACAACGGCGAGCCCATGGTTGTCGGCACACCCGCAATGCTTTCCAGATCCTTGATCGCGATCGGCAGGCCGTGCAGCGCACCGCGCGCCTCGGGCGCCACCGCATCCGCCGCCCGTGCCTCGGCCATCAGTTCCTCTGCCGAACGCAGCGCCACGATGGCGTTCAGTTCGGGATTGACGGCGGTGATCCGCGCCAGCGTGGCCTCCATCACAGCCTCGGATGACAGCTGCCTGCTACGCAGCGCCCCTAGAATATCACTGGCAGAAGAACGGATCACATCCATGTGGCGGGGTCTCCCAAGGCTGGCTTCGACCTGAGCCTAGCGACGCCCGGATGGCATTTAAACCCACTGTTTGCATGTATCTTTTCTGCAAGCGCCCGCTTCCCGGCCTAGCCCCTCCCCTGGGATCGGCCCATGCGACGTGCCCATGTCTGCCGCATCGCGCGCGATCCTGACTGCAGGCGGCGGCCAGCAAGGCGAAATCACCGAACCCGCCAGCACCGTGCGCGCATGCCGCGCCCTTTACATGCGCCCCCGAAGGCAACCTGATCGAGCTGGAACAGGGCTGAACCCGCCCCTTCATTTCGCTGAAAATACTCCGGGGGAGCCTAAAAAATTCGTCGAATTTTTTAGGCGGGGGCAGCGCCCCCCTGCCCGGTCGGGCTCAGTCCTCGGCCTGCGCGTCGGCGCGACTCTTGCCCGAGACCTTCATCGCCAGCGTCGCGGCCATGAACCCGTCCAGGTCACCATCCAGCACGCCCTTGGTGTCGCTGGTCTCATGTCCGGTACGCAGATCCTTGACCATCTGATAGGGCTGCAACACGTAAGACCGGATCTGGTTGCCCCAGCCGGCATCGCCCTTTGCCTCATGCGCGGCGTTGATCTCTGCGTTGCGGCGGTCCAGCTCCTGCTGGTAAAGCCGCGATTTCAGCGCCTTCATGGCAATGTCGCGGTTCTGGTGCTGCGATTTCTCGGAACTCGTCACCACGATACCCGTGGGAATGTGGGTGATCCGCACCGCCGAGTCGGTGGTGTTGACGTGCTGCCCACCCGCGCCCGAGGACCGGTAGGTGTCGACGCGGATATCGCTGGGGTTCACCTCGATCTCGATGTTGTCGTCCACCACCGGGTAGACCCAGACCGAGCTGAAAGAGGTATGCCGCTTGGCCGCCGCGTCATAGGGCGAGATCCGAACCAGCCGATGCACGCCGCTTTCCGATTTCAGCCAGCCATAGGCGTTATGGCCGGAAATCTTGTAGGCCGCCGATTTGATCCCCGCCTCGTCACCCGCGCTTTCCGATTGCAGCTCGACCTTGTAGCCCTTCTTCTCGGCCCAGCGCACATACATCCGCGCCAGCATCGACGCCCAGTCGCAACTCTCGGTGCCGCCAGCGCCTGCGTTGATCTCGAGGAAGGTGTCGTTACCGTCCGCCTCGCCATCCAGCAGCGCTTCCAGCTCTTTCTCGGCGGCGCGCTCTCGCAGCGCCTTGAGCGCCGCCTCGGCATCCTTGACCACGTCCTGGTCGTCTTCCATCTCGCCCAGTTCGATCAGCTCGATATTGTCAGACAGATCGGTCTCGATCCCCTTGTAGGTCTCCAGCGCATCGACCAGCGTCTGACGCTCGCGCATCAGCTTCTGGGCGTTTTCCGGATTGTCCCAAAGGTTCGGATCCTCGACCCGCGCGTTGAACTCCTCAAGCCGGTGCTGCGCAGTCTCGTGATCCATCCGCTGTGCCAGCAGGCGCAGGGATTTCTCGATGTCGGTCACGATGTTCTGGATTTCGGCGCGCATGGGCTGTCCTGCTCTCGTTCTCTCGTGAAACAGCCTGATAAACCAGTGCCGGGGCGCGGGCAAGCGAGGCCCGATGTTTTTGCGGCCATCAGGGCCTTACCCCAGCGGCCGGCGCGTAACTGGCTCTGGATCGGTGGGCCGCCCCCCTTTGCAGGGCAGTGCGCGGCAGGGACAGCCCCCTCAGTAGAGCCCGCCCGAACTGACAGTGCCGAAATTGGCCTTGGGTCCCACAGTGGTGACCTCTCCAGTCGAGGTCCTGACCTGCTGGCCGGCCTGCTGCACCTCTTCGACCAGTGGCAGGTTCGACCCCATCGCAAAGCCGCCATCATAGGTCAGGCCAAAGATCGGCTCTTCGCCATCCCGGAAATACTCGGCCACCACATAGTCGCCCGACGCGTCGTCCGGAAGGCGGGCGCCGGAAAAGCGGTCGATCTTGATGAAATGGCCCCCCGGTGGAATGTCGAAGGGACCACCGCCGTATTTCTTGACCGCCTCGGTCATGAAGCTCTGGAACACCGGGCCGCACATGCCGCCGCCCGAGGCGCCTCGGCCCAAGGGGCGTGGGCGGTCATAACCGATATAGCAACCTGCCACGATGTTCGAGGTGAAGCCGATGAACCACACGTCCTTGGCGTCGTTGGTGGTGCCGGTCTTGCCCGCCGTGGGCACCGGCAGGTTCACGGCGCCGCTCGCAGTGCCGCGTTCAACCACGCCGCGCATCATCGAAGTCAGCTGATAGGCGGTGATCGCATCCATCACCCGCTCGCGGTTGGTCACGATGCGCGGTGCCTGATCCGGCGCCAGCCGGTCCGACAGGCAATCGACGCAGTCGCGCCTGTCGTGGCGATAGATGGTCTTTCCGAACCGGTCCTGAATCCGGTCGACCAGGGTCGGTTCCACCCGCTCGCCGCCATTGGCGAACATGGCATAGGCCGCCACCATCTTGTACAGAGTGGTCTCTTCCGACCCCAGCGCATTGGCCAGGAACGGCCCCATGTGGTCATAGACCCCGAACCGTTCGGCATAACCCGCCACCACCGGCATCGACACCTCTTGCGCCAGACGGATGGTCATCAGGTTCCGCGACCGTTCGATCCCGGTCCTGAGCGGCGTCGGGCCGTAGAACTTGTTGGACGCGTTTTTGGGCCGCCACAGGCCCTGCGGCGTATTCACCTCGATCGGCGCGTCGACCACGATGGTCGCCGGGCTATAGCCACTGTCCAGCGCGGCCGCATAGACAAAGGGCTTGAAGCTCGACCCGGGTTGACGCTGCGCCTGGGTGGCGCGATTGAACACCGAGTCCTGATAGCTGAACCCGCCCTGCATCGCGAGAACGCGACCGGTATTCACGTCCATCGCCATGAACCCGCCCTGCACCTCGGGTACCTGGCGCAGCGACCAGTCCTCGTCCGCCTTGCGCACCAGCACCACGTCGCCCAATGCGAAATTGTCCTTGAAGCTGCCCTTCATCCACTTGATGTCGGCGCGCGGCACGCGTCCCCTGGCCGGGCCATCCTCGACCCCGACGGTCAGCTCCTGGTCGCCAACGCCCAGCACCACCGCCGGATGCCAGCGCCCGCCCAGATCCACATCGCGCGGCACCTCGGTTGCTGCCAGTTCTGCCCGCCAGACATCCTCATCCCCCAGCTTGGCCGGTTCGATGGTCTTTCCGGTGCCGTGCCATTTGCCGCGGCCACGGTCGTATTTCTGCAAGGCCTCGCGCAGCGCGCGTGCGGCCTCGACCTGCATCTCCTCGTCGATCGAGGCGCGCACGGTGAAGCCGCCGGTAAAGAACTCACCCTCGCCGAAATCCTCGCTCAGCTGGCGCCGGATCTCGTCGGTGAAATAATCACGCGGCGGCAACGCGGTACGGAAGCCTTCGAAATCGCCGTTCTGCACCGAGCGCAGCGGCATCGCGCGCTCGTTCTCATAGGTGGCCTTGTCGATATAGCCATTCTCGCGCATCTCGCGCAGCACATAGTTGCGACGGTCCAGCAGCCGCTGATATTCGCGGACCGGGTGATAATCCGACGGTGCCTTGGGCATGGCGGCCAGCGTCGCGGCCTCATGCGGGGCCAGTTCGGCAAGTGTCTTGTTGAAATAGGTCTGCGCGGCGGCCGTTACGCCATACGAGTTCTGGCCGAGGAAGATCTCGTTCATGTAGAGTTCGAGAATCTGTTCCTTGTTCAGCGTCTGCTCCAGCCTTGCGGCCAGGATGATCTCCTTGATCTTGCGCTCTGCCCGACGATCCCCGGACAAGAGGAAGTTCTTCATCACCTGCTGGGTGATCGTCGAGGCGCCGCGCACATTGCTGCCGCGCGAGCGGATCGCCTCGACCCCGGCGGCAGCGATGCCGCGGATGTCATAACCTTGGTGGGTATAGAAATTCTTGTCCTCGGCCGAGATGAAGGCCTGTTTGACCAGGTCGGGGATCTCGTCCGCCGGGGTGAACAGACGCCGCTCCTTGGCAAACTCGTCGATCAGTTGACCCTCGCCCGAATAGATCCGGCTGATCGTGGGGGGCTTGTACTGGGCCAGCGATTCGTGGCTGGGCAGGTCGCGCCCATACATCCAGAACACGCCTCCGATGGTCAGGGCGACCATGAAGACACCCAGGGTGACGAGGCTGAAGATCGCCCCGAAGAAGGAGAGGATGAACCGGATCACGTACGCTGCCTTTGTTTCGCGGTGGCTTCTATATAGGCACCTTGTGCGCCCTGGTCAAAACGCCCGGCGCCAATTTGCCGCCGCGTATCGCTTTCTTCTGTTGAAAAATACCTCGGGGTCCGGGGCAGCGCCCCGGTTCCGCCCGACAGGCCCGCGCTATTGCCGGACCAAGCCGCGCCGTTCCAGATCCGCCTGATGCCAGTTCGCCAGCCCGTTGCGGATGCCCGCAGCGATCGACGCGCGCCATTCCGCGTCCTGAAGGTTCTTCAGGTCGCGCGGGCTGGACAGAAAACCGATCTCGATCAGGACCGAGGGGATATCGGCGGCCTTCAGCACCGAAAACGACGCCCCGCGCAGGGGGCGGCGGTTCATCGGCCCGCCCTGCTGGGTCATGCCATCGACCAGCGCGCGTGCCAGCGCCTCGGTGCGCGGGCGGGTCTCCTGCCGCGCCAGGTCCAGCAGCACATCGGTCACCCGGTCGTCGGTGGCGCTCAGATCGGCGCCCGCCAGCAGGTCGTCGCGGTCATGCCGCTCGGCCAGCTTGGCCGATGCGATGTCCGAGGCCTCTTCGGCCAGCACATGCACGGTGGCGCCATGGGCCAACCCCTCGCTCAGCGAATCCGCGTGCAACGAGATGAACACATCCGCCCCCGCCTCATGGGCCAGCGCGATGCGCCGTTCCAGCGACACGAAATGATCGCCGTCGCGGGTCAGAACCACCTCGAACCCGCCCGAGCGCAGCAGCACCTCGCGCAGCTCGCGGGCAAAGCGCAGCATCAGGTGTTTCTCCACCACGCCCTCGGTTTCGGCGCCCGGGTCGATGCCGCCATGGCCGGGATCGAGCACCACCCGCAGCGGCGCGTCCGCGCCGCGCTCGGGCAGCGCCGGCAGAGCCTCGGGCGCGGGCAGGTCCCAGCGCGGGTCTTGCGGCGCCCCCGCGGCGGCGGCAAAGCTTTCCTCGTCCGAGGCGCGCAGGGCCACCTCCAGCCGGGCGCTGCCGGTTCCTTCGTCCACCTGCATCGCCACCAGATCGACGGCCAGCGGAGCGGCCAGTTCCAGCACCATGCGCGACCAGCCCGGAAGATAGGTGCCGAAATGCACCGCCAGCACCTTGTCGCTCTGGTCCATCGCCTCGGCGCGCAGCCCGGTCCAGTCCACTTCCTGGAAATCCAGTACCAACCGCCGCGGCGCGTCCAAAGTGAACAGCCGATAGGGCACCCCTTGGCTCAGCCCCAGCTCGATCCGCAGCCCGCCGCGCGGCAGCGTCTCGATGCGGCTTTCGTCGGGCCGGATCCGGGCCAGGCCGCTGAAATCCTGCGCCAGCGCCGGCAGCGCCGCCCAGATCAGCGCGATGAAAAGGATAATCCTGCTCATGTCCCTGCTTTCTCTCGCCGGTATCCCACAAGATACCGCGACGGACCGATGCCGCAAACCATCATCCGCGTGCCTTCATGAAGGCTTCGAGCCGGTCCAGCCCTTCCTCGATATCCGCCGTGGCGCGCGCATAGGAAAAGCGCAGCGTACCGGCCCCGCGCACCGGGTCGAAATCCAGCCCCGGCGTCACCGCCACGCCCGCCTGTTCCAGGATCTCGGCGGCAAAGGCGCGGCTGTCATCGGTCAGGTCGGACACGTCGGCATAGACATAAAACGCCCCGTCGGGTGGCGCGATGCGGGTGAACCCGGCCTTGGGCAACCGCTCCAGCATTAGCTTGCGGTTTGCCTTGTAAACATCCAGATTTGCTTGCAATTCCGCGTCGCAATCCAGCGCCGCAAGGGCCGCGACCTGGCTGGCATGGGGGGCGCAGATGAACATGTTCTGCGCGATCCGTTCCACCACGCGCACCTGATCCTCGGGCACCACCATCCAGCCCACGCGCCAGCCGGTCATCGAGAAATACTTCGAGAACGAGTTGATCACGTAGCACTCGTCGGTCAGCTCCAGCGCGGTTACCGCCTTGGCCTCGTATTCGATGCCATGGTAAATCTCGTCGCTGATGAAACTTGCACCCTGCGCCTGCGCCGCCTCGATCAGGGCGCCCATGGCGGCATGGTCCAGCATGGTGCCGGTCGGGTTGGCTGGCGAGGCGACCATCAGCCCGGCCAGATCGAGCCCGGCAAAATCCGCGGGCACCGGTTGCAGCCGGTTTTCCGGCGCGGTGGGCAGATCGACCGGCACCAGCCCCAGCGCCCGCAGGATCTGGCGGTACGAGGGATATCCCGGCGCGCCGATCCCCACCCGGTCGCCGCTGTCGAAGAGCGCGGTAAAGGCCAGCAGGAATCCGCCGGAGGATCCGGGCGTAATCACCACCCTTTCGGGGTTCAGATCGACCCCGTACCACTCGCCGTAAAGCCGCGCGATGCGCTGGCGCAGTGCCGGCAGGCCCAGCGCCACGGTATAACCCAAAGCGTCTGTTTCCAACGACTTGGCTAATGCCTCTACCGCCCCCTTGGGGGCGCCGGTACCGGGTTGACCCACCTCCATGTGGATGATGCGGCGCCCGGCCTCCTCAGAGCGGCGGGCGGCCTCCATCACATCCATCACGATAAAGGGATCGACGGCGGATCGGCTTGAGTTTCTCACGGCATTCTCCCAATGTGCGGCCATGGCTTTTGACCGCGTATCCCGGCTGGCGTCAATCCCGGCCCTGTTGCTGGTTGCTCTGTTGTGGCTGGTCACGGCAGGCAGCGCCTCGGCCATCACCTTGCTGCGCGACCCTGATATCGAAAACGGGCTCGAGGAGCTGGCCTTTCCCATCCTGCGCGCCGCCGGGCTGAACCCGCGCCGGGTCAAGCTGTTGGTGGTGGATGACAGCTCGCTCAACGCTTTTGTGCTGGATCACAATGCCATCTTCATCCATTCCGGCCTGATCCAGAAGGTCGCCCGCGCCGATATCCTGCAAGCGGTGATCGCGCACGAGGCGGCCCATATCGCCAATGGCCATATTGCCCGGCGGATCGGCAATTTCGAAAACGCGCAGACCCTGTCGAAGCTGGGTCTTGCCCTGTCGCTGATCGCGGCGGCGGCGGGCGGCGGCGAGGCTGCTGCCGGGATCGCGGCGGGATCGCAAAGCTCGGCCCTGCGCGGGTTTCTGAAACATACTCGGGCCGAAGAGTCGGCGGCCGACAATTCCGCTGCCAGCTATCTGCGCTGGTCCGATATCTCGCTGCGCGGGTTGGTCGACCTGCACCGCACCTTTGCCGGGCAGGAATTGCTGAGCGTCGGGCGGCAGGACCCCTATATGCAGTCCCACCCGCTGACCCGCGACCGCATCCGCAACGCCGAGGCGTTTTTGCAATCCTATGGCGACAAGGCGCCCGACAATCCCAATGCCGAATACTGGTTCGCGCGCGTGCGCGGCAAGTTGTCGGCCTTTTCCCGCAGTTCGAAATGGACATTGGGCCGCGCCGCCGAGGAACCGCATCGCGACATCCGCCTGATGCGCGAGGCGATTGCCTGGCACCGCGACCGCAACCTGTCCCGCGCCCGCGCCGCCATCGACGGTGCCATCGCGCTGCGCCCCGAGGACCCATACTATTTGGAACTCAAGGGCCAGATCCTGATGGAGCACCGACAGACCCAATCCGCCGTCGCCACCTATGAACAGGCGGTGGACCTCGCCCCCAACAACGCGCTGATCCTGGCGGGGTATGGCCGCGCGCTGCTGAGCGCCGGACAGGACCGCGCCGCGCTTGAAGTGCTGGAACGCGCCCGCGCCCGCGAGTACCGCGACCTGCGCATGTTGCGCGATCTGGCCGTTGCCTATGCCAAGCTTGGCAATGACGGCATGGCCTCGATGGTGACTGCCGAACGCTATGCGCTTCAGGGCCGCCCCGAAGACGCTCTTATTCACGCCAAACGCGCCGTTGGCGCCCTGCCCACCGGATCTCCCGGTTGGCAACGGGCGCAGGATGTGCTGTTGGCATCGGAACGCTCAGTAAAAAGGAAATGATGATGCTCCGCCATATCGCCCCGGCCGTGACGGCCCTGTCGCTTCTCTCGGTCCCGGCCCAGGCGCTGGACCTGTCCGACATGACCCCCGACCAGCGCGCCGCCTTTGGCGAGCAGGTGCGCGCCTATCTGCTGGAAAACCCCGAGGTGATCATCGAGGCGGTCAACCTGCTGGAACAGCGCAAAGCGCAGGAAGAGGCGCAGCAGGATCTGCACCTGGTGCAGGTCAATGCCGAAGAGCTGTTCAATGACGGCTATTCCTGGGTCGGCGGCAACCCCGAGGGCGACATCACCCTGGTCGAGTTCATGGATTACCGCTGCGGCTATTGCCGCCGCGCCGTACCCGAGGTGGCCGAACTGTTGCAATCGGACGGCAATATCCGCCTGATCATCAAGGAATTCCCGATCCTGGGCGAGGCGTCGCTGGCCTCGTCCCGCTTTGCCGTGGCCACCCTGATCGTAGCGGGGCCGGATGCCTATAAACAGGTGCATGACGCGCTGCTCGACTTTACCGGCGAGGCCGACGCCGTCGCATTGCGCCGTATCGGCGAGGGGCTGGGGCTCGATACCGACGCCATCCTGGCCGAGATGGAAAGCGAAGAAGTCACCCGCCGCCTGGCCGAAACAAGGGCGCTGGCGCAGCGACTGAACATTTCCGGCACGCCCTCCTTTGTGATGGAAACCGAGATGCTGCGCGGCTATCTGCCCGCAGACCAGATGCAGCAGGTCGCAGACGCGTTGCGCGCTGAACGCAGTTGATCTGATGGCGCCGGCCAGGGCCGGCGCCGCTGCCCCGAAAATGCCCAGATTTTCGTGATGGGCATCACCGGGTTGTTAACCTTTTTGCGGTTAGGCTCGGGACATGGATATGATTACCCTTGCCCCCCTTGCGGGCCTGTTGCCCGCCGTCGGATTCTTTGCGCTCTGGTATCTTACCGCGCGCAGGCTGCGCCTGTCGCAGTTCCATGTCCGGCAGCAGACGGACCGGATACAGGACCTGCGCCGCACGCTTGAGGGACTGGATCTGGAACTGTCGATGAAGGAAGCCCGGATCGCGCGGCTGTCGCGCGATCTGACCCAGTCGCGCAGCCGGCCCGGCGCCCCGATGGCCCGCGCCGGATAAGCGACCCCTACTCCGCCGCTTCGGCGGCGGAGGCGGCCTCGAGCGCGGCGGCCTTTTTCTCGACCTCTTCGACGATATGATCGATCATGCGCTCGTTGGACATCTTGTGGCTGGCCTTGCCCGCCAGATAGACCATGCCCGACCCGGCGCCGCCGCCCGTGAAACCCACATCGGTCATCAGCGCCTCACCCGGACCGTTCACCACGCAGCCGATGATCGACAGGCTCATCGGCGTCTTGATGTGCTCCAGCCGCTTCTCCAGCGCCTCGACCGTCTTGATCACGTCAAACCCCTGCCGCGCGCAGCTGGGACACGAGATGATGTTGACACCGCGATGGCGCAGACCCAGGGATTTCAGGATCTCGTATCCGACCTTGACCTCTTCGACCGGATCGGCGCTCAGGCTGACGCGGATTGTGTCACCGATCCCCATCCACAGCAGGTTCCCCAGACCGATGGCCGATTTGATGGTGCCGCTGACCAGCCCGCCCGCCTCGGTGATACCAAGGTGAATGGGTGCGTCGGTGGCCTCGGCAATGCCCTGATAGGCGGCGGCCGACAGGAACACGTCGCTGGCCTTCACGCTGATCTTGTACTCGTGGAAATCATTGTCTTGCAGGATGCGGATATGCTCCAGCCCGCTTTCGACCATCGCTTCGGGACACGGTTCGCCGTATTTCTCCAGCAGGTGCTTTTCCAGGCTTCCGGCATTCACCCCGATCCGGATCGAACAGCCGTGATCGCGCGCCGCCTTGATCACCTCGCGCACCCGGTCCGGGCTGCCGATATTGCCGGGGTTGATGCGCAGGCAGGCCGCGCCCGCCTCGGCCGCCTCGATTCCCCGGCGATAGTGGAAATGGATATCGGCCACGATCGGCACCGGGCTTTCGCGCACGATCTCGCGCAGGGCCCGCGCGCTGGCCTCGTTCGGGACCGAGACCCGCACGATATCCGCTCCCGCCTCGGCCGCTGCCTGCACCTGGGCCACGGTGGCGGCCACATCGGTGGTCAGCGTGTTGGTCATGGTCTGGACCGAGATCGGGGCATCGCCGCCCACAGGCACGTTGCCCACCATGATCTGGCGCGATTTGCGGCGATAGACATTGCGCCAGGGGCGCACGGGATTGTGGGACATGGGGGCCGGCCCTCTACATCGGAACGCGTTGGCCCCTAGATAGGCCCCCACACCGGTGGCGGCAATGGCGGATCAGTCGTTAGCGACCTGTTGCGGCTGGGTACTCTGGGCCTCGGCCACCAGCAACTGGCGCAGGGCGTTGTTCTGATCGGACTCCAGATCGGCGACCTGGAACCGCTCGCCCACCGCATCCATCGACAGGACCACGTTGCGGGTGACGGTGCCACGTGCTCCGATCGGACCGTAATGCGCGCCATTCATGCTGAAATAGACACCACCGGATTCGCCCACCAGAAGTTTCGGCGGCTCTTCGGTCAGCGGCACCTCATAGACATTACCCTGTTCGACGGTGCCCAGCGTACCCTCGAAGATCACGCTGCCATCGGCGGCGGTAACCCGCATCCAGGCGGGGCTGACGGCGACGAGTTTCAGCGTTGGCTCAAGATCTTCGACAACCTGAGGCAACAGCGCCTCGACCGCCCGCTGGGTCTCGCTCAGCTGCACATCGGGCAGTTCGGGGGTCTGGAAATTACCCACGGTGCGCGGGTCCAACGTGGCGATGGGGGCATCGCGCGCCACCAGCACCGGAACATCCAGCGCCTGCGGACGATAGAGCCGGTCCAGCGCCTCGACCGAGGGCGAGGCCATCGCGGTTTCCAGCGTGTCGCCGGCGCCGTTCAGCGGATCGAGGTCCGACAGCACCAGCGGCGCCTGTTCGACCGGCGCCACCTGCACCTGCTGCACCTCTTTCAGAACCGACCAGCCGCCATAGCCGATGCCGCCGATCAGGGCCACCAGAACGAGAACGGAACCAACGGCCCGCGGCTCGATCTGCGACAGGAGCGAATCGCGGCCTGGCGCAAAAGGCGTGTTGGGTGCGATGAACGGATCGCTGGCCGCCGGGCGGCGCTGCGGAGGGGTACCGGGCTTTTTGACGCTAGAGGCCTGCGCGGACATGCCATGCGCCACCTCGAACCCGCTTTCGGCGCAGAACTTGGTGAAACAGTCATCGGGGTCCATGCCCAGATAACGGGCATAGGAGCGCACGTAACCGGCGATGAAGCCCGGTGTATCAAAGGCGGAGGGATCACAATTCTCGATGGCGGCGATATAGTTGGCCTTGATCCGCAACTCGCGCTGCACATCCAGCAACGACTTGCCCATGGTGGCGCGTTCGCCCCGCATGACATCGCCCAGACGCAACTCGAAATCGTCGAAGCCGCGCGGCTTCTCCTCTTCTACGTCTGCCGACTTGCGCTGAGACCTGCGCCCGATCATCCCTGCCGCCCCAAGTTGGCTGTCAGATATACCTGACAGCGCCGGGAATCGTCCCCATAACGATTCGTCCGTGCCTGTTGTTACCTCAACCCTATCATAGGGCAAAGGACTTGCACACGGGCGCGTGACTTCAACCGGCCAATTCGGCGCGATTCAGCGCACAATGGGACCAGAGCGCGTCCATCGCCTTGACCAGCTTGTCCATCTCGTTGGGCCCGTGCACCGGCGACGGGGTAAAGCGCAGACGCTCGGTTCCGCGCGGCACGGTGGGGAAATTGATCGGCTGCACATAGATGCCGAAGTCTTCCAGCAGCATGTCGCTCAGCTTCTTGGTGTGTACCGGGTCGCCCACGATCACCGGCACGATATGGCTGCCATGGTCGATCAGCGGCAGGCCCAGCCCCTTGAGCCGCATTTTCAGGATGCGGGCCTGGGTCTGGTGCTGGTCGCGCAGCTCTTGCGCGTTCTTCAGATAGGCGACCGACGCCGCAGCGCCTGCCGCAACCGCCGGCGGCAGCGAGGTGGTAAAGATGAAACCCGGCGCATAAGAGCGGATCGAATCGCACATTTTCGCGCTGGCCGCGATATAGCCACCCATCACGCCATAGGCCTTGGCCAGGGTGCCATTGATGATGTCGATGCGATGGGCCAGGTTGTCACGCTCGGTCACGCCGCCACCGCGCGGACCGTACATGCCGACCGCGTGCACCTCGTCGATATAGGTCAGGGCGCCGAATTCGTCGGCCAGGTCGCAGATCTCTTCGATGGGGCCGAAATCGCCGTCCATCGAGTAGACCGATTCAAAAGCGATCAGCTTGGGCGCGGCCGGGTCGTCGGCGGCCAGCAGTTCGCGCAGATGCGCCACGTCGTTGTGGCGGAAGATACGCTTGGCACCGCCGTTGCGGCGCACGCCCTCGATCATCGAGGCGTGGTTGAGCGCGTCGGAATAGATGATCAGGCCGGGGAACAGCTTGGGCAAGGTGCTCAGCGTCGCGTCATTGGCGATATAGGCCGAGGTGAACAGCAGCGCCGCCTCCTTGCCGTGCAGGTCGGCCAGCTCGGCCTCGAGCCGCTTGTGATAGACGGTGGTACCGGAAATGTTGCGGGTGCCGCCCGAACCGGCACCAGCGGCGGTCAGCGCCTCTTGCATCGCCTCCAGCACGACCGGTTGCTGGCCCATGCCCAGATAATCGTTGCCGCACCAGACGGTGATGTCGCGCTCGCTGCCGTCGGGACGGGTCCAGACCGCATGCGGGAAATGGCCCTTGCGCCGTTCGATGTCGATGAAGGTGCGATAGCGGCCTTCGTCGTGAAGCTTCTGAATGGCGGCGTCGAGTTTAACCGAATAGTCCACCGGATCCTCCTTCGTATCGTGCGGCCGGGTTGCGGCAGGTCAGGCTCTACGCCACATTCGCGTTCGTGAATGGATATCTGCGGCGCATCATTTTTTCAACTGTTACATCCGGCCCCGATGTCGCAGCCTTGACTTGCGTCAATTAAACCGCCGGTTTCGAGGGGACAAGGCGCCCTGCGCCGCGATGGGCGTCAAAAACGGCAGCGGGCGCCGCAAATCCCGGTTGCGGTTTCCCATCGTGAACGTCGGCCACTGGACAGGGCGGGCGGTGCTGCTAGGCTCCGCCCCGAATATCCCGTTAGACAAGGAACCGCCCGATGTCCCTCGACGACGTCCTCTCGCGTATCGACACCGACCTGCCCGCCGCCATCGACCGGCTGATGGAGCTGCTGCGCATTCCCTCGATCTCGACCGATCCGGCCTATGCCGAGGCCTGTGACCAGGCCGCCGACTGGCTGGTGGCCGATCTGGCCGGGATCGGTATTGCCGCCGAAAAGCGGGTCACGCCGGGTCGCCCGATGGTGGTGGGCCATGTGGCCGCCGACCATGACGACGCGCCGCATGTGCTGTTCTATGGCCATTACGACGTGCAGCCGGTCGACCCGCTGAACCTGTGGACCAGCCCACCGTTCGAACCGCAGATCGAGGACACGCCGAACGGGCGCGTGATCCGGGGCCGCGGGTCGTCGGACGACAAGGGCCAGTTGATGACCTTTGTCGAGGCCTGCCGCGCCTGGAAGGCGGTGCATGGCTCCCTGCCCTGCCGCATCACGTTTTTCTTCGAGGGCGAGGAGGAGAGCGGCTCTCCCTCGCTGGTGCCCTTCCTTCAGGCCAATGCCGAAGAATTGAAGGCCGATATCGCACTGGTTTGTGACACCTCGATGGTGTCGCGCGGGGTGCCGTCGATCGCCGCGCAGCTGCGCGGCATGCTCAAGGATGAATTCACCATCACCGGGCCGCGCATCGACCTGCATTCGGGCCATTACGGTGGCCCCGGCCTGAACCCGCTGCGCGAGCTGTCGCGCATCGTGACCTCGTTCTATGACGAGAAGACGGGCCGCGTCGCGGTCGAAGGTTTCTACGAAGGCGTGCACGAAGTGCCCGCCGAGCAGCTGCGGCAATGGGAAAATTGCGGCTTTGACGAGGGTGAGTACCTCAGCTCGGTCGGCTATAGCCAAGCGCATGGCGAACAGGGCTATTCGACGTTGGAACAGCAATGGGCGCGCCCGACGCTTGAGGTCAACGGGCTGTGGGGCGGCTATAACGGCGCCGGGTCCAAGACCGTGATCCCGGCCCAGGCCCATTGCAAGATCACCTGCCGGCTGGTCGGCGATCAGGACCCCGACAAGCTGCGCGTCGCGATCCGCAAACATGTCGAGGCGCAACTCAGCCCCGATGCGGGGGTGATCTGGGATAATGACCTGGAAGGGTCCAAAGCCTCTGTGATGAATATCACCCGCCCCGAGATGGAGGCCGCCCGCAGCGCGCTGTCCGACGAATGGGGCCGCGAGGCGGTGTTCACCGGCATGGGCGGCTCGATCCCGGTGGTCGGTTTCTTCAAATCGGTGCTGGGACTTGATTCGATGCTGGTGGGCTACGCCAATGACGATGACGCCATTCACTCACCCAACGAGAAATACGATGTGGAGAGCTTTCACAAGGGTATCCGCTCTTGGGCGCGGATCCTGGATGCGTTGACACGGTGACGCGATCGGGGCCGGCTCAGGCGCAGTCGGCCCCGCCGAACCGGACCGGCAGCATGTAAAGCTCGTCATATTCGGGCCGGTGGAAATGCCACAACCCGTCGCCGCGCTGCTCCCAGGTCGAATGCATGATCTCGCGCACGTGGCTCAGATCAAAGCTCTCGACCACGGGGCGCCGCTCGAAGGCGCTGAACACGGCGTCATCATCGCGCCCATCCGCGAACCATTTCGGATTGGTGCGCACGGTGCCGTCGCCTGCCACCTGCTTCTGTTTCTCGATGAAGGCGTTACGGCGATTGAGCGTTTCGACATAAAGCCCGTAGTCGCAATACTTCATGTGGAACATGTAGAGGAAATCCGGCATGTTCAGCTTTTCATATTCGGCATAGTGCCCGCCGCGCCCGATCTTGGCCGGGCGTGACACGATACAGGGCTTGGCATAATGCAGCGCCACCTGCGCATGGCGGCGCGGGCCCAGGATGCCGCCGCCGATATCATCCTTTTCGCGGTCGCGCAGATGCACGATCTCGAGCCCCATCGCGGTATAGACAGTGCGCCCCGGCGCATCGTCCAGCCAGGTGCGCAGGTTCATCCCCGTTGCCGGATCGACCACCACGAATTCATCCACGTCACAGACCAGAACGTGTTTGTACCATTGCCTGAGCGCGTTCTTGAGGTGGTTCTTGGTGCGCCAGTGCAGCATGGTAAACTGGCTTGTTTCAATGGCGGGCACCGGAAAGATGTTGCAGCCCTGCGCCAGCTCTCGCACCAGCGGTTCGTCCCCATGGCTGATGATATAGAGGTTGTTGCGCCCGAAAAGCCCGCCGTAATACTGCACGAAGCGGGTCAGAAAATACGCGTCGTCCCGACAGATCGTCACAACCGCCGTGTTCGAGTCCACCTTCACCTGAAAACCCCTGCCCGTTTTCCAAGGCGATACAGGAAAGCGAGCGGGACAGGCAAGAGGCGGCAAGGCGCAAGGCGACCGTCGCCGCAGATATCTGGTGATCCGTTGAAGAAGTGGCGCGGTTGACGGGGCTCGAACCCGCGACCCCCGGCGTGACAGGCCGGTACTCTAACCAACTGAGCTACAACCGCACACTGTGATCTTGCGTTCCCTGCGGAACGTTGGGGTGTATTATGGCGCGGCTCGGGCATCGTCAAGCGGGTTTCTCACTTTTTTGGGCGCGCGTCCGCAAAATGTCCGCGTCGACACCGGCGGGAGTGGCAGGCCCCGTTTTGTTTCAAATATTTAGCCCTGCACTCGCATCTGCCCGGCCCCTGTCAGCGCGTCGGCAGGGGCGTGAATTCGCTCTCATCGCCCGGCGGCAGGCTGAACCGGCCATGGCGCCAATCGCCGGCGCGCCAGGCCTCTTTCGCGGCATCGATCCGCTCTTTCGAACTGGCCACGAAATTCCACCAGATATGGCGCGGGCCGCCCAGCGTGGCACCGCCCAGCAGCATCAGCCGTGCGCCCTGAGGACCCGCCTTCAGGCTCAGACGGTCACCGGGGCGGAACACCATCATCCGGCCCGCCTCGAATCCCTGTCCGGCGACCTCGACCGATCCTTGGGTGACATAGACGCCGCGATCCTCGTGATTGTCCGGCAGGGGCAGAGCTGCACCGGGTTCAAGCTGCGCGTCGGCATAGAACATCTCGGATGTGGTTTCGACCGGCGCCGAAGCACCCCAGGCATCACCCAGCACCAGCCGCACCTGCTTGCCCTCTGCCTCGAGCAGCGGCAGCGCGCTGGCGGGGGCATGTTCAAAGCTGGCGCCGGTCTCTTCCAGATGTTCGGGCAACGCCACCCAGGTCTGGATGCCGAACATGCTGAGCGGCGCCTGACGCGCCGGACCATCGGTGCGTTCGGAATGGGTGACGCCATTGCCCGCTATCATCCAGTTGACAGCACCCGGCTCGATCCACTGGTCGGTACCCAGACTATCGCGGTGATGCAGCCGCCCTTTGTAGAGATAGGTGACGGTGGCCAGCCCGATATGGGGGTGCGGGCGCACGTCGATGCCCTGCCCGGTCAGGAACTCGGCCGGCCCCATCTGGTCGAAGAAGATGAACGGCCCGACCATCTGGCGGCGCGGCGCCGGCAGGGCGCGGCGCACCTCGAACCCGCCCAGATCGCGGGCACGCGGCACGATCACCGTTTCGATGGCATCCACATCGTTGCCCAGGGGGATATCGGCATCCAGCAAGGGGTTCCAGCTCATCTCAGACCTCCGTTCGGTTGGGATGAGGCTAAGGTAGCACCTGACGTAAAATGCACAATTCAGAAGAATTTGCGCCTTAGTGTGCAAATTTGCACAATTTCAGGTGGGGCTTCGGAACAGGCGGGTGGACGAGAACATCGCCTCCAGTTCCTCGATCCGTTCCTTGCTTTCTTCCCAGCGTGCGCCCTGCACTTCGGCAATCAGCGCCTCGACAATCAGTTGCAGAGCGATGGTGCTGTCCCAGCTCGACGGCGCCTCGACCAGGCCATTGAAAGTCAGGTTCGCCACCCGCCCGATGGGCGAGCCCCATTGGTCGGTGAACAGGATGACCGTGACCCCCCGCTCGCTGGCGATCTGGGCCAGTTTCTCCAGATGCGCCTCGTAACGGCGGATGTCGAAGATCACGAGGACCGAGCTCTGATCCATATCCAGCAGGTATTGCGGCCAGACATTGGCCGAATTGCCCAGCATGGTGACATTGGGCCGGATGATCTGCATGTGGTTATACAGATAATCCGCGTTCGAGCGGGTTATGCGCCCGCCCACCACGTAAAGCGGGCGCGTGGTATCGGCCAGGATCGCGGCGGCGCGGTCGAACAGCGCGGTGTCGGTCCGTTCCAGCGTGTGGCGCATATTGGCCCAGACCACCTGGGCAAAGCGCATCAGAGGATGTTCGGCGCCCTCGTCCACCACCCAGCCATCGCGTTTCGAGATCGGTTTCTTGATCTGCGCCGCCACCTCCTCGCGCAGTGCGTCCTGAAGGGCGGGAAACCCGTCGAACCCCAGCTTGCGCGCCATGCGGATCACGGTGGGTGTCGAGACACCGGCAGCGGCTGCCAGCTTGGTGATCGATTGCAGTCCCCCCATCGGATAGTCCTGCAACAGGATCGAGGCCAACTGACGTTCGGACCGGGTCAGGTGCTCGGTCTCGTCCTGAATGCGTTGTTTGACCAGTTTCGATGTGCCGGGCACGGGCCGCCCTTTGTTCTAGCGTTTTTTACAAGTTATCCGTTTCTGTAATCATGTCTACAGAAATTTTATTGACAGAGAGCTGGGGATTGTAACCAATGCTACACATGTCAAGCGATGCCGAATCTCCCATGCTGTCCGCAGTCGAAGGCCCGCCCGCGCGGGCGCTGAACGCCCATGGCGCGGGGCGCGCTGTGCTGGTGTGCGAACATGCCAGCCGGTTCATCCCTGCCGCGCTTTCGGGACTGGGCCTCTCGCCCGAGGCGGCGCGCTCGCACGCGGCCTGGGATATCGGCGCCATGGATCTGGCGGTGGAGCTGTCGGGCGCGCTGGACGCGCCGCTGGTCTTTTCCCGGATTAGCCGGTTGGTCTATGATTGCAACCGTCCGCCCGAGCGCGCCGATGCCATGCCCGCGCAAAGCGAGATTTACACCATCCCGGGCAATGCGGAGCTGAGCCCCGCCCAGCGCACCCGACGCGCCAATGCGGTTTATCACCCGTTCCGCCAGCTGTTGTCGGCAACGCTCGACACCCGGCCCGCGCCGCTGGTGCTGATCACCCTGCACAGCTTCACCCCGGTCTATCAGGGTCGGACGCGCAGTGTCGAACTGGGCATCCTGCATGACAGCGACGACCGCGCCGCCCAACTGCTGCTGACGGCCGCGCAGGGGTCGGGTCTCAAGGCCGCGCTGAACGAGCCCTATTCCGCCACCGACGGCGTGACCCATACGCTGCGCGAACATGCCATCGCGCGCGGCCTACCCAACGTGATGATCGAGGTCCGAAACGACCTGATCGACACGCCCGCAGGGGTCAACCGCATCACCGGGCTGCTGGCCCCGATGCTTGCCGGGGTGATCACCACCCTGGCGCCGTCAGAGGCAGAAGCATGACCGGAGGCACCCCGAAATGACCGCGCTGCGCGCCTATATCCGCATCGTCGACCGGATGAACCGCTGGATCGGGCGGCTGGTGATGTATGGCATCTTTGTGATGATGGCGATCCTGCTGTGGTCGAGCTTCTCCAAGGTCGGCAGCGATCTGGGGTTCGATATCAACCCCTCGCTCTGGACGCTGGAAATGGCGCAATTTGCCATGGTCGCCTATTACATCCTGGGCGGTCCCTATTCGATCCAGATGGGGTCGAACGTGCGGATGGACCTGCTCTATGGCGAATGGTCGGACCGGCGCAAGGCCTGGACCGACGCGATTACCGTGCTGTTCCTGATCTTCTATCTCGGCGTGCTCCTTTATGGCGGCTATGACAGCCTCAGCTATTCCTTCCAATATGGCGAGCGCAGCCCGACCGCGTGGCGTCCGGTGCTGTGGCCGATCAAGACCATCATGTGCGCGGGCCTGTTTCTGATGCTGCTGCAGGCCCTGTCCGAACTGGCCAAGGACATTCTGCGGATCCGTGGCGAACACATCCCGCGCGAGGTGATCTGAGATGTCCTATGAACTGATCGCCATCCTGATGTTTTCCACCATGATGGTGATGCTGATGACCGGCCAGCGCGTGTTCGGCGCCATCGGCTTTGTCGCGGTGTTGGCCTCGCTGCTGCTTTGGGGCGACCGTGGCGGCTATGACATCGGTTTCTCGGCGGCGATGAAGCTGATGAAATGGTATCCGCTGCTGACCCTGCCGATGTTCATCTTCATGGGCTATGTGCTGTCGGAATCCAAGATCGCCGACGACCTCTACAAGATGTTCCATGTCTGGATGGGCGGCCTGAACGGCGGGCTGGCCATCGGCACCATCGGGCTGATGGTTCTGATTTCGGCAATGAACGGGCTTTCGGTGGCGGGCATGGCCATCGGCGCCACCATCGCCCTGCCCGAGCTTCTCAAACGCGGCTATGACAAGAAGATGGTCACGGGGGTGATCCAGGCCGGATCCAGCCTGGGGATCCTGGTGCCGCCTTCGGTCGTGCTGGTGCTCTACGCGATGATCGCGCGCCAGCCGGTGGGCCAGCTGTGGCTGGCGGGCGTGTTGCCGGGCCTGATGATGGCGGCCATGTTCATCCTCTACATCGCCATCCGCTGCAAGCTGAACCCCGACCTTGGCCCGGCGCTGTCGGCTGAAGAGCGTGACGTGCCGATGGGTGAGAAACTGCGCCTGTTGCGCGCGGGCCTGCTGCCGCTGGGTATTTTTGCCGCGATGATGGTGCCCTTTGTCAACGGCTGGACCTCGCTGGTGGAAAGCTCGGCCATCGGGGCGCTGACCGCCTTTCTGGCCGCAGTGCTCAAGGGCCGGATGAACCGTCAGGTGTTCGAGACCTCGGTCCGCTCGACATTGGGCATCTCGTGCATGTTCATGTGGATCATCCTGGCCGCGTTGGCTTTTGGCGCGGTGTTCGATGGGCTGGGCGCGGTCAAGGCGATCGAGGATCTGTTCACCGAACGGCTGGGGCTGAACCCCTGGGTCATCCTGATCCTGATGCAGCTCAGCTTTATCATCATGGGCACCTTTCTGGACGATACCGCGATGCTGGTGATCGTGGCGCCGCTTTACGTGCCGCTGGTGGGCGCGCTGGGCTTTGACCTGATCTGGTACGGGGTGCTTTATACGATCACCACGCAAATCGCCTATATGACGCCGCCGTTTGGCTATAACCTGTTCCTGATGCGGGCCATGGCCCCGCCCGAGATCACCCTGCGCGACATCTATGGCTCGATCCTGCCTTTCGTGCTGGTGATGACCTTGGCGCTGGCGATCATCATGACCTTTCCGCAGATCGCACTGTGGCTGCCTGAATATGTCTACAACAAGTGATCCCGGAGCGAACCGGGACATCCAATCCACCCTTTTTTCAACTGGGAGAGAACCGATGACCACAAGACGCAAGTTTATCACCACCGCCGCCGTTGGCGCAGCGGCCGCGCCGCTGGCCACCCCGGCGCTGGCGCAATCGACGATCAAATGGCGCATGCAGACCTATGCCGGCCCGGCGCTGGCCGCCCATGTGATCGACCCGGCCATTGCCATGTTCAACAAGATCGCCGGCGACCGCATGCAGATCGAGCTGTTCTATGCAGATCAGCTGGTCCCGACGGGCGAACTGTTCCGCGCCATGCAGCGCGGCACCATCGACGCGGTGCAGTCGGATGACGACTCGATGGCCTCGCCCACCGAGGTCACCGTGTTCGGCGGCTATTTCCCCTTTGCCTCGCGCTACTCGCTGGACGTGCCGGTGCTGTTCAACCAGTACGGGCTGAACGAGATCTGGGACGCGGAATACTCCAAGGTCGGCGTCAAGCATATCAGCGCGGGCGCCTGGGACCCCTGCCATTTCGCCACCAAGGACCCGATCAACAGCCTGGCCGACCTGAACGGCAAGCGCGTGTTTACCTTCCCGACCGCGGGCCGCTTCCTGAGCCAGTTCGGCGTGGTGCCGGTCACCCTGCCGTGGGAAGATATCGAGGTCGCGGTACAGACCGGCGAGCTTGATGGCATCGCCTGGTCGGGGATCACCGAGGATTACACCGTCGGCTGGGCCGATGTGACCAACTACTTCCTGACCAACAACATCTCGGGCGCCTGGGCGGGCTCCTTCTTTGCCAATATGGACCGCTGGAACGAGCTGCCCGAAGACCTGCAAACCCTGTTCCGGGTCTGCTGCGACCAGTCGCATTACTATCGTCAGTGGTGGTATTGGGGCGGCGAAGCCAGCCTGCGTGTCAATGGCACCAAGATGCAGCTGACCTCGATCCCGGATGCGGAATGGGCGCAGGTCGAAGAGGCGGCGGTCAAGTTCTGGGACGAGATCGCGGCGGAATCCGAGACCAAGGCCAAGGTGGTCGAGATCTTCAAGAAGTATAACGCCGACATGGCCAAGGCCGGACGGCCCTATCGCTACGGCTAAATCACAGACCCGGCCCGCCGCCCCTTGCGGCGGGCCGGTCCCCGCGACAGAATTTTCGACGAAAATTCTTGACCCCACCAAATCCAAAGGTCGTGACATGCTCACATTCGAAACGCTGAAAGCCCAGGTTGCCGCAGGCACCGTCGACACGGTTCTGGTCTGCCTGGTCGACATGCAGGGCCGCCTGATGGGCAAGCGGTTCCATGCGCAGAACTTCCTCGACAGCGCCTATGAGGAAACCCATTGCTGCAACTACCTGCTGGCCACCGATCTGGAGATGGCCACGCCGGACGGCTATCGGGCCACCTCGTGGCAGGCCGGCTATGGCGATTACGTGATGAAGCCCGACCTGAGCACGCTGCGCCCCCTGCCCTGGCTCGAAGGCACGGTGATGGTGCTGTGCGACGTGCTGGATCACCACAGCCATGAACCGGTGCCGCATTCACCCCGTCAGGTTCTGAAGGCGCAGATCGCCCGCGCCGAAGCGCTGGGGCTGACGCCGATGATGGCGACCGAGCTGGAATTCTTTCTGTTCGAAGGCACGTTCGACGAGATCCGCAAGACCGGCTATCGCAACCTGACCCCGATCTCGGGCTATAACGAGGATTACCATATCCTGCAGACCAGCAAGGAAGAGCATGTGATGCGCCCGCTGCGCAACCATCTCTTTGCCGCAGGCATCCCGGTCGAGAACACCAAGGGCGAGGCCGAGGCGGGCCAGGAAGAGCTGAACATCCGCTATGCCGGCGCGCTGGCCTGTGCCGATCACCACACGATCGCCAAACATGCCACCAAGGAGATCGCCCATCAGCACGGCCACGCCGCCAGCTTTCTGCCGAAATGGCATCACGACCGGGTCGGCAGCGCCAGCCATGTGCACCTGTCGCTGTGGCGCGGGTCGGAACCCGCCTTCTACGACAAGGATGCAGCCCACGGGCTGAGCGAATTGGGCCGCCAGTTCTGCGCCGGGATGATCCGCTATGCGCCCGACTACACGTTCTTCCTGGCGCCTTACGTGAACAGCTACAAACGCTTCATGAAAGGCACCTTTGCGCCCACCAAGACCGTCTGGTCGGTGGACAACCGCACCGCCGGGTTCCGCATGTGCGGCGAAGGGACCAAGGGGGTGCGGATGGAATGCCGCATCGGCGGCTCGGACCTGAACCCCTATCTGGCGCAGGCGGCGCTGCTGGCGGCAGGCCTCCAGGGGATCGAGGAGAAACTGGAACTGGCGCCCCCCACCAGCGGCGATGTCTATGACAATGCCGAGGCGGGCGAGATCCCGCGCAGCCTGCGCGACGCGATCGGGACCCTGGACGGGTCCGCCATGCTGCGGGCGGCGATGGGGGATTGGGTGATCGACCATTACACCCGCTGCGCCCAGTGGGAGCAGGAAGAATTCGACCGCGTGGTGACCGATTGGGAAATCGCGCGCGGTTTCGAAAAGGCTTAAGGCCGGGCAAGGAGGGGGCCAGCCCCCTCTGCCGCTGGCGCGGCATTCACCCCCGGGATATTTCGGGCAAGAGGAAGGGCGCGAGGGCGCCAAGAGGATCGTGATGGCTCAGACAGTGAAATGCATCTCGCCGATCGACGGATCGGTATATCTGGAGCGGCCCACGGCCACGCGCGAGGCGGCCATGGGTGCTGCCGACCGCGCCCGTGCCGCGCAAGCCGCCTGGGCCGCGCGCCCCCTGGCCGAGCGCGTGGCGCTGGTGCTGGCGGCGGTGGCCGAGGTGGGCAAGACCACCGACCGCATGGCGGTGGAACTGGCCCATCAGATGGGCCGCCCCGTCCGCTATGGCGGCGAGTTCGGCGGTTTCAACGAGCGCGCCACCTATATGGCCGGGATCGCCGAAAGCGCGCTGGCACCGCTGGTGGTCGAGGACAGCGACGCCTTTCTGCGCAAGATCGAGCGCGAGCCCTTTGGCGTGGTGCTGGTGGTGGCGCCATGGAACTATCCCTATATGACCGCGATCAACACGGTGGCGCCCGCGCTGATGGCGGGCAATACGGTGATCCTGAAACATGCCGCCCAGACCTTGCAGGTGGGCGAGCGGATGGCCGAGGCGTTTCATGCCGCGGGCATCCCCGAGGACGTGTTCCAGAACATCGTGCTGGACCATGACACCACCGCCGAGCTGATTTCCCGGCGCAAGGTGAACTTCGTCAACTTCACCGGCTCGGTCCGGGGCGGTCAGGCGATGGAACGCGCCGCCGCCGGCACCTTCATCCCCGTCTCGACCGAGTTGGGTGGCAAGGATCCGGGCTATGTCCGCGCCGATGCCGATCTGGACGCCGCCGTCGAGACGCTGATCGACGGGGCCATGTTCAACTCGGGCCAGTGCTGTTGCGGGATCGAGCGGATCTATGTGCATGCCAGCCTGTTCAACGCCTTTGTCGACAAGGCTGTGGCGCTGGTGAACGGCTACAAACTGGGCAATCCGCTGGACCCCGAGACCACGATCGGGCCAATGGCCAATGTGCGCTTTGCCCAGGTGGCGCGCGACCAGATCGAGGACGCCATTGCCAAGGGTGCGACCGCCCATATCGAGCGGTTCCCGCAGGATGACGGCGGCGCCTATCTGACACCGCAGATCCTAACCAATGTCACTCATGACATGGAGATCATGCGCGAAGAGACCTTCGGGCCCGTCGTGGGCATCATGCCGGTCGCCGATGACGAAGAGGCGATTGCGCTGATGAACGATTGCCAGTTCGGGCTGACCGCCTCGATCTGGACCCGCGACACCGCCCGTGCCGACGAGATCGGCAGGCGGCTGGAAACCGGCACCGTGTTCATGAACCGCTGCGATTACCTTGACCCCGCGCTCTGCTGGACCGGCTGCAAGGATACCGGCCGCGGCGCGGGTCTGTCCGTGCTGGGCTTCCACGCCCTGACCCGTCCCAAATCCTATCATCTGAAAAAGGCTTGAGGCCCATGAAACTTGTTGGAAACTGGTCCTATCCCACCGCCATCCGCTTTGGCGCGGGGCGGATCGCCGAGATCGCCGAGGCCTGCAAGGCCGCCGGCATCACCAAGCCGCTGCTGGTCACCGACAAAGGGTTGGCGGCGATGGAGATCACCACCCGCACGCGCGACCTGATGGAGGCCGCGGGCCTGGGCCGGGCGATGTTTTCCGAGGTGGACCCCAACCCGACCGAGCGCAATGTGGAGGCCGGGCTGAAGGTCTATCGCGAGGGCGGTTATGACGGGGTGATCGCCTTTGGCGGCGGCTCGGGGCTCGATCTGGGCAAGACGCTGGCCTTCATGGCAGGCCAGAGCCGCCCGCTCTGGGATTTCGAGGATATCGGCGACTGGTGGACGCGCGCCGATCCGGCGGGCATTCACCCCATTGTGGCGGTGCCGACGACTGCCGGCACCGGCTCCGAGGTCGGTCGTGCGGGCGTGATCACCAATTCGGAGACCCACGAGAAAAAGATCATCTTCCACCCGCTGATGCTGCCCAAGGTGGTGATCTGCGACCCGGAACTGACCGTGGGCATGCCGAAATTCATTACCGCAGGCACCGGCCTCGATGCCTTTGCCCATTGTGTCGAGGCCTATTGCTCGCCCCATTACCACCCGATGAGCCAGGGCATCGCACTGGAAGGCATGCGGCTGGTCAAGGAATACCTGCCCCGCGCCTATGCCGACGGGTCCGACATTGAGGCGCGCGTGCATATGATGTCGGCCGCCGCCATGGGTGCCACCGCCTTCCAGAAGGGGCTGGGCGCCATCCATGCGCTGTCGCACCCCATCGGCGCGCATCACCACACCCATCACGGCACCACCAACGCGGTCTGCATGCCTGCCGTGCTGCAATTCAACCGCCCCGCGGCCGAGGGCGTGCTGGCGCAAGCCGCTGCCTATCTGGGCATCGCGGGCGGGTTCGACGGGTTTGCGGCCTATGTCGATGATCTGAACACGTCGCTCGGCATCCCCAAGACGCTCACCGATCTGGGCGTCACCAATCCCGATATCGACGTGCTGGTGCGTGACGCGCTGAACGACCCCTCGACCGGTGGCAACCCGGTGGCGATGACGGCACAGAACACGCGCCCGCTTCTGGAATCGTTGTTCTGATAGCCTCGCCGGGCGGGGGTGCGAGGCCCCTGCCCGGCGGAACAAGCAGCGACGCAAACGGGATTCCGCTCGCAGAATCAAACACCTTTACCTGATTCGGCGCGATGTATATGATCGCGCCTGAGAGCGCGCAAAGCGCCCGCGCATCCCAGCGCATCAGGCTAAGGAGCAGCAGCATGAAACTCCGCGTGGCAGCGGCGGTATTGGCGGTCGGTGTGACCCCCGCCAGCCTTTCGGCACAGAGTATCGGTCTTGTCGGCGCCAATGTCGACATCAACCACTATCAGTTCACCAACAAATCCAAGGGCGCGCGCCAGGCGCTGCAAGGCTCTTTCGAGCTTGGCCTTGGCAGTTCTGTCGCAACCCAGCTTGACGTTGGGTATTACAAGTTCGATCAGGTTGGCGGCAGCGGCCGCAGCGCCACGCTGCATGGTATCTACAAGTTCGGCTATGGCGGCGCGGTCGGCGGGTTCTGGGGGACCGAGGATGGTGGCGGCATCGACCGCAACTTCTACGGTCTCGAAGCCGCCTACGACTTCTCGGCCATTCGGCTGGAGGGTTATTTCTCGCGTGGCCGCGTGCAGGGGACCAACGCGACCCTGCTGGGCGGCAAGATCAGCAGCGACGTGGGCAGCGGTCCGCTCAGCCTGAATGCCAGCGTCGATTTCATGGACAACAAGACCGGTGCCAACATGACCCGCATGGCGATTGGCGCCGATTATGGGTTGGGAAGCGGCGTGAACCTGTATGGCGAGGTGGGTACCGGCAACGCCCGGGTGGCCAATTTCAGCAACAACGATGCCTTTGTCGGCATCGGCCTGCGCTTTGACCTGGGCGACCGGCCGGGCACCACCTTCAGCCGTCGCGCCCTGCTCGACCGCCTGCCGGGGCTGTGACCCCAGCAACGTAAGCTTGTTCGTGTAACCGCCTTATAAAAAACAAAAAACCGCCAGGCTACAGCCCGGCGGCTTTGAAATCTGGTGGGTGATAAGAGATTTGAACTCCTGACATCTTCGATGTGAACGAAGCGCTCTACCACTGAGCTAATCACCCGTGAGGCAGGCTTTTAGCGTTACTCGGCGGCCTCTGCAAGAGGGTCCGCATCAAGTTTTTCCACTTCTTCCTCTGCCTGGGTGCTGCGGCGCAATTTGCAGATGATCACCTGCCCGTTGCCCTTGTCGGTCGAGCGGTTCACCTTGAGCTTGCCAAGCGGCTGGAGGTTCAGATCGCGTTCTTCCGAGATCGCCTCGCCCAAGATCGCCAGCATCGCCTCGACGGCGGGCTTGACATATTTCTTCTTCACGTCGGACCGGGCGACAACCAGATCGATCAGCTCGCGCTTGCGCAACTCGTTTCCGTTGTCCTGATCCTCGGCTTCGTCGGCGCGCACCACACGGGGCAACGGTGTATCGAGCGCTTCGGCGGCTTCGACAGATTCGATCTCCGGGTCTACCGGCTCCGCTTCGGCAGCGGCGGTCTTTTCCTTTGCGGTGGCGGTGCTGGAGGTGGAGCGTGTGCTGCGGCGCGTGGTGGTCTTGCGTGCGGTGGTGGTGGTCCGTGTACTGCGTTTTACCATTTTGGTGCCCCGTTGTTTTGTTTTCGGCAGCTTAGCTATTTGTTTCCGATCTGGCTACATTCACTCACAAAATAGTTGAAATCAGGTGTCCGGATACAACAAGGGCGGGCCAAAAGGCCCGCCCTTGTCAGCAAGTGCAAACTCGTTCAGTGCGCCGTGGCCGAGGCGCCTTCGCCACCCGGAAGCGCCGATTTGGCGGCGGCGGCCTCTTCCTCGGCGGCCTCGTCCCATTCAATCGCTTCGGGCTGGTGCACAAGTGCGTGTTTCAGCACCTCGGATACATGGGTGACGGGGATGATCGTCAGCCCCTCCTTCACGTTGTCGGGGATCTCGCGCAGGTCCTTTTCGTTCTCGGCAGGGATCAGCACGGTCTTGACGCCGCCGCGCAGGGCGGCGAGCAGCTTCTCCTTCAGCCCGCCGATGGCCAGCACATTGCCACGCAGAGTGACCTCACCAGTCATGGCGATGTCCTTGCGGACGGGCGTCTGGGTCAGCACCGACACGATCGAGGTGACCATGGCGATACCGGCGCTGGGGCCGTCCTTGGGTGTGGCGCCTTCGGGGACGTGTACGTGGATATCCCAGCGGTCCAGCCGAGGCGGCTTTACACCGATGGTCGGCGCGATAGAGCGAACGTAGGACGCCGCCGCGTCGATCGACTCCTTCATCACATCACCCAGCTTGCCGGTGGTCTTCATCCGGCCCTTGCCGGGCAGGCGCAGCGCCTCGATCGACAACAGGTCGCCGCCGACGCTGGTCCAGGCCAGACCGGTGACGACACCGACCTGATCGTCCTTCTCGGCCAGACCGAACCTGAACCGGCGCACACCCAGGAAATCCTCCAGATTCTCGGGTGTTACCGAGACCTTTTCAGTGTCTTTCTTGAGGATCTTCGTCAGTGCCTTACGGCAGATCTTGGCCACTTCGCGTTCCAGATTCCGCACGCCCGCCTCGCGGGTGTAATAGCGGATGATATCTGTCAGCGCGTCATCGGACAGCTCGAACTCCTTGGCCCGCAGACCGTGGTTCTTGGTCTGCTTGGGCAGCAGATGGCGCTTGGCGATCTCGCGCTTTTCATCCTCGGTATAGCCCGCCAGCGGAATGATCTCCATCCGGTCCAGCAGCGGTCCGGGCATGTTGTAGCTGTTCGACGTGGTCAGGAACAACACGTTCGAGAGGTCATATTCCACCTCGAGATAGTGATCCATGAAGGTGTTGTTCTGTTCCGGATCCAGCACCTCGAGCATCGCGCTTGCCGGGTCGCCCCGGAAATCCTGGCCCATCTTGTCGATCTCGTCGAGCAGGATGAGCGGATTGGTGGTTTTCGCCTTTTTCAGCGCCTGGATGATCTTGCCCGGCATCGAGCCGATATAGGTCCGGCGGTGGCCGCGGATCTCGCTCTCGTCACGTACGCCACCCAGCGAGATGCGGATGAACTCGCGCCCCGTTGCCCGGGCGACCGATTTGCCCAGCGAGGTCTTGCCCACACCCGGAGGGCCGACAAGGCACAGGATCGGCCCCTTCAACTTGGCCGAGCGCTGCTGCACCGCCAGGTATTCGACGATGCGCTCCTTGACCTTTTCCAGCCCATAGTGATCGGCATCCAGCACGCCCTCGGCGCGGCCCAGATCCTTCTTCACGCGGGATTTGACGCCCCACGGGATCGACAGCAGCCAGTCGAGATAGTTGCGCACGACCGTGGCCTCGGCCGACATGGGCGACATGTTCTTGAGCTTCTTCAGCTCGGCCTCGGCCTTTTCGCGCGCCTCTTTCGACAGTTTGGTGGCGGCGATCTTCTCTTCCAGCTCGGCAATCTCGCCGGCACCTTCTTCGCCGTCGCCCAGCTCGCGCTGGATCGCCTTCATCTGTTCGTTGAGGTAATACTCGCGCTGGGTCTTCTCCATCTGGGATTTGACCCGGGTCTTGATCTTCTTCTCGACCTGCAGAACGCTCATCTCGCCCTGCATCAGGCCATAGACCTTTTCCAGCCGCTCGCTGACGCTGAGCGTTTCCAGCAGGTCCTGTTTCTGGCCCACTTCGATGCCCAGATGGCCCGCGACCAGATCGGCCAGCTTGGCGGGCTCGGTGGTCTCGCCGACAGCAGCCAACGCCTCTTCGGGAATGTTCTTGCGCACCTTGGCATAGCGCTCGAATTCATCGCCCACGGTGCGGATCAGCGCCTGGGTGGTGGTCACGTCGCCGGGGATCTCGGTCAGATATTCGGCGCGCGCCTCGAAAAAGACGTCGTTTTCCAGAAACGCGGTGATCTTGACCCGTGCCTGACCCTCGACCAGCACCTTGACGGTGCCATCGGGCAGTTTCAGCAGTTGCAGCACATTGGCCAGCACGCCGGTGCGGTAGATGCCGTCGCTGTCGGGATCGTCAATACCGGGATCGATCTGGCTCGACAGCAGGATCTGCTTGTCTTCCTGCATCACCTCTTCCAGCGCCCGCACCGATTTCTCGCGGCCGACAAAAAGCGGCACGATCATATGCGGGAACACCACGATGTCGCGCAGCGGCAGGACGGGGTAAGAGGCGTTCAGAGGCTCTTGCATGCTCTATCCTTATCATTGGCAAGATGGCACCGGTCCCTGTCTCAGGCGACCCCCGGCCATCTCCTGTCTCGGGCTGATAAGGTGGGGTGAGTCCCCGTCCATTTCAACCAGACCCGTAAATTGGTGCCGCGCACAATGACGCGACTGCCAGCGGACCGCAAGTCTGCAAAACCACCGCCGCATCGGATTCCTGCGGGACGGCGGGCGGGGCAATCTGCGCCGGGGCGCAGGAGCGCCGGACCGTCGCCCCGCCCGGCCCCTCAGTAGCGCAGGAAGCTGACCAGGCGGCGCGCATGGGTCTCGGTCCCGTCCTTGCCGCGCCCCTGTACGGTCAGCACACCGCCCAGCCGGTCCTCGTCCAGCACCGCCAGGTGCACATGCAGCCACAAGTGGGTGCCCTCCTCGTCAATCCGTTCCTGGTCGAATTCCAGCCGCAGCATCCCATCGGTGCCGCAATCGGGGGCCAGCCCCAGCGTGTCGAAATCGAGATATTGCTGCGCGCCGTCGACGGGGACCGGCGCAATGCCGGTTTCGGGATCGGCCAGCCGTATCTCGGCCTCGCCGAACTGCGCCATGTCGGCATAGACGGTGCCGTCGCGGTACAACATCGCCATGATCTCGTGACCCGCGCGCGGCATCGGCAGCTTCATCTCGTTGGAACCCATTTTCATCATCATCAGACCGGGTCCGTTATGCGCCTGCCAGGCGCCATCCAGCAGCGGCGCCACCAGGTCGGCATAATCCTCCGCGCTCAGCGCGCAACCATCCAGTTCGGCGGCCCCAACCATGCCACCCCAAATGCACATCGCCGCAGATACCAGTCGCTTCACGGCAATCTCCTTTGTTTTCAAATAAATGCAGAGCGCAGAAAGCGATGTATCCAGAACCGTTTCAAGTCCGGCAAACCTGACCTTTTGCCCCTGGCCGCCCGTTGGACGGCCAAAGGGAGCGGCCCGTTTCAGGCCGTCTGCAACACCGGATAATCGGTATATCCTTCGTCGCCGCCGCCGTAATAGGTCGCGGTATCGCCCGCATTCAGCGGCGCGTCGGCGGCCAACCGCTCGACCAGGTCGGGATTGGCAATGTACGGCCGGCCAAAGGCCACCAAATCCACCGCGCCCGAGCGCACCCGCGCAATCGCGCTGGCCCGGTCATACCCGTTATTGCCCATATAGGTCCCGGTCCAGAGCTGGCGCAGATCGTCGAACGCCCCTTCGCGGGCACCGCCGGTCTGGCCCTCGACCATGTGCAGATAGGCCAGACCATAGGTATCCAAACGTTCGATCACCGGCGTATAGGTGGCGATCGGGTCGCTGTCCGAGATACCGTTCACATCCGAGAAGGGCGACAGGCGGATGCCGACATGGCCCGCATCCCAGGCGCCCACGACGGCATCGACGACTTCGAACAGGAACCGGGCACGGTTCTCGACCGACCCGCCATAGGCATCCTGCCGCCGGTTGCTGCCATCCTTGAGGAACTGCTCGACGAGATAGCCGTTGGCGGCATGGATCTCGACTCCGTCGAACCCGGCCTCGCGCGCGCATCGGGTGGCGTGAGCATAATCGGCCACGACACGGGCAATCTCATCCGCCTCCAGCGCGCGCGGCTCCGACGTGTTTTCGAACCCGGCATGGGTAAAGGTCTTGGCCTTGGCCGCAATCGCCGAGGCCGACACCGGCGCCTGACCACCCGGCAACAGCGATGTGTGCGAGATCCGCCCAACATGCCAGAGCTGGATCACGATCTTGCCGCCCCTTGCATGGACCGCATCGGTCACCTTGCGCCAGGCGGCCACCTGTTCGGGCGTATGGATGCCCGGCGTCTGGATATAGCCCTTGCCCTCGGCGCTGATCTGCGCGCCCTCGGTGATCAGCAGCCCGGCACTGGCGCGCTGGGCATAATATTCCGCGTGCCGGTCGAACACGACACCAGTTGTGTCATCGGCCCGATTCCGCGTCAGCGGCGCCATCACGACCCGGTTCTTCAACGCGATATTGCCGGCCTTGTGGGGGGTAAAGAGTATCTCGGTCATCGTGGGTTCTCCTGTGCTCGTCCGGTGGCGGCGATGGCCAGCGCAGCCGGTGCAGCCCCAACTATGCCCTCGGCGCCGATCCGCAAGGGCAGACAGTTCAGGCAGATCCGGACGAAAGAGAAGAACATCTGCCCATTGCGGTCAGCGCCGCGCCTTTGTTCCAAGCCGCAAAGGGCAGGAACATCTTCCCACCCTATCGGCAGAATGCGGGATTACGTTTTCTTCACAACTCTGCCATGCCATCAGGGCATGGCATCGGACCCACCCGCCCGCGGTCACAGAGGTTCGATATCGCCCTGCGCCCGGCCCGCGTGGAAATCCGCCTCCCAGGCGGCAAAGGTGCCCGCCGCGATGGCGTCGCGCATCCCTGCCATGATTTCCTGATAATAGTGCAGGTTGTGCCAGGTCAGCAGCATCGAGCTGATGATCTCCTGACTGCGGAACACGTGATGCAGATAGGCGCGGCTATAGTTGCGGCAGGCCGGACAGGTGCAGGCCTCGTCCAGCGGGCGCGGGTCGTCCATGTGGCGGGCGTTCTTGATGTTGAGAACACCGTGGCGGGTGAACACCTGCCCGGTACGGCCTGAGCGCGAAGGCAAAACGCAATCCATCATGTCGATGCCACGCTTGACGGCACCGACGATATCGTCGGGTTTGCCCACCCCCATCAGGTAACGCGGCTTGTCCTCGGGCAGGAAACCGGGCGCGTAGTCGAGGCAACCGAACATCGCCGCCTGCCCCTCGCCCACAGCGAGGCCGCCCACCGCATAGCCCTCGAACCCTATGGCCTTGAGCGCCTCGGCGCTCTCCTCGCGCAGGTCCCGCTCCAGCCCGCCCTGCATGATCCCGAACAGCGCATGCCCTGGCCGGTCACCAAACGCCGCGCGCGAACGTTCGGCCCAGCGCATCGAAAGCCGCATCGACTCCGCGATCCGGCCCCGGTCGGCAGGCAATGCGGGACATTCGTCGAAACACATCACGATGTCACTGCCCAACAGCCGCTGGATCTCCATCGACCGTTCCGGGGTCAACTCGTGCTTGGAGCCGTCGATATGGGATTTGAAGGTCACGCCTTTCTCAGTCAGCTTCCTGAGCCCCGCCAGCGACATGACCTGGAACCCGCCGCTGTCGGTCAGGATCGGCCGCTCCCAGTTCATGAACTTGTGCAGCCCCCCCAGCCGGTCGATCCGCTCGGCCGTGGGCCGCAGCATCAGGTGATAGGTATTGCCCAACAGGATATCGGCCCCGGTCGCGCGCACGCTTTCGGGCATCATCGCCTTGACCGTCGCCGCCGTCCCCACCGGCATGAAGGCCGGCGTGCGCACCTCGCCCCGCGGCGTTTGGATCACGCCGGTACGGGCCTTGCCGTCGGTGGCATGCAGGTCAAAAGAGAAACGCTCGCTCATCTCATCCTCGCGGCTCGGGTCAACCGGGCAGGCTTTGCCCCAAGCGCGCCGGCAATGCAAGCGGCCCGCCCGCTTTCCCCTTTGCACGGCGGGCGATACAGCCCATACCTGTATTGAATGGCGGCAACACCCGCCCCATATGTATACCATAGTACACAATATTCAGGGATACAGCATGACCGAGGACCAGATCATCGGCCTTTTCAGCCAGAACATCGTCTTTCTCGCCGCTGCGATCTTTATCGTCGTGGTCATTCTCAAGGGCATCCGCATCGTGCCGCAATCCGAGAAATACGTGGTCGAACGCTTCGGACGGCTGCATGCGGTGCTGGGGCCGGGCATCAACTTCATCGTGCCCTTCCTCGATGTTGTCCGCCACAAGATCTCGATCCTCGAACGCCAGCTCCCCACCGCCAGCCAGGACGCGATCACCAAGGACAACGTGCTGGTGCAGGTCGACACATCGGTTTTCTACCGGATCACCGAGCCGGAAAAGACCGTCTATCGCATCCGCGATGTCGACGGCGCGATCTCCACCACCGTGGCCGGGATCGTGCGGGCCGAGATCGGCAAGATGGACCTGGACGAGGTGCAATCGAACCGGGCGCAGCTGATCTCCACCATAAAGGCCTCGGTCGAGGACGCGGTGGACGACTGGGGGATCGAGGTCACGCGGGCCGAGATCCTGGATGTGAACCTGGATCAGGCCACCCGCGACGCCATGCTGCAGCAGCTCAACGCCGAACGCGAACGCCGCGCCCAGGTGACCAAGGCCGAAGGCGCCAAGCGCGCGGTCGAACTTAACGCCGACGCCGAGCTTTATGCCGCCGAACAGACCGCCAAGGCCCGCCGCATCGAGGCCGAAGCCGAGGCCTATGCAACCGAAGTCGTGGCGCGCGCCATCGCGGCGCACGGGCTGGAGGCGGCGCAATACCAGGTGGCGCTGAAACAGGTCGAGGCGTTGAACGCGCTTGGCAATGGTGCCGGGAAACAGACCATCATCCTGCCCGCCAACGCGCTCGAAGCCTTTGGCGACGCCTTCAAGCTGCTGAAAGGGGGCAAGGGATGATTGACGCGCTCTGGTCCGTCTGGTGGCTCTGGCTTGCCGCTGCGCTGGTTCTGGGCGTCGTCGAGATGCTGCTGCCAGGTTTCATCTTTCTGGGCTTTGCCATCGGCGCGGCAGTGACCGGGCTGCTGCTGCTTATTGTGACGCCGTCGCTGCCACTGCTGTTGTTGATCTTCGCCGCGCTGTCGCTGGCCGCATGGCTGTTGCTCAGGCACAGGTTTTCCCTGCCCTCAGGCCAGGTGAAGACCTTCAAGGATGACATCAACGGCTGAGGCGGATCTGTTTTCCGGCACGGAAAACAGGCCGGAAAAATTCAATTTTTCCGGCCCCCGCCCAGCAACAAGGGGTGTCCTGCCTCTGGACGCCCCCGGCCCCATTCCCTATATAATCGCTCAGGAAACATGCCGAGGACCCGATGACCCACGCGACAGAACCCATGGAAGGCGCGCCGCTGATTGCGCCCTCTTCCGTCGACCACGACCTGTACGAGCCGGTGGTCGAGGCCTGCCGCACGGTCTATGACCCCGAAATCCCGGTCAATATCTTCGAGCTGGGCCTGATCTATACCGTCGAGATCTCGGGGGAGAACGAGGTCCGGGTGATCATGACCCTGACCGCGCCCGGCTGCCCGGTGGCGGGCGAAATGCCCGGCTGGGTCGCAGCGGCGGTCGAAAGCGTGCCCGGTGTCAAATCGGTCGAGGTCGAAATGACCTGGGACCCGCCCTGGGGCATGGAGATGATGTCCGACGAGGCGCGGCTGGAACTGGGTTTCATGTGAGCGGCACAGGGGCAGTTCTCGTCGAAAAACCGCCCTTGTCGCAGAACATTTACAAGATCGTCACCCAGACTTGATCCTTTCGTTACAGATCGCGGCCAGACTTGCCGCGGTTGGTACCCGGGCTTAACCCCCACCCGGACAAGGCGTTACCACCGGCCCTGGGTCCCGCGCCTTCCCCGGGCAGGGCCCGCAAAGATGGGGCCGCTCTTGCCCGAGGGCGGCCCGCTTTCTTTCAGCCACACTTGAGCCAAGCCCCCAAGCGCCCTAGATTAATGGCAACGCGCGACAATGGAGACTTTCATGTTCGGTATACCCGGCAAGCAGGCGGTGACCATGACCCCCCGGGCGGCGACCCAGATCGCCCGCCTGATGGACAAGGGCGGCCATACCGGGCTGCGCATCGGCGTCAAGAAAGGCGGCTGTGCCGGCATGGAATACACCATGGATTATGTGGATCAGGCAGACCCGCATGACGAGGTGGTCGAACAGGACGGCGCCCGCATCCTGATCGCGCCCATGGCACAGATGTTCCTGTTCGGCACCGAGATCGACTACGAGGTCTCGCTGCTGGAATCCGGGTTCAAGTTCAAGAACCCCAACGTGGTCGATGCCTGCGGTTGCGGGGAGTCGATCAAGTTCGACGAAAGCCTTTCCAACCGCTGATCCGCGGCCCTCTCGCCCACCACCCGCGATTGTCACGCCCCTTCCCCGATGCTATCGGAACCCGATGACATTCTGGACGGCTATTTCGGGAGAGAGCGATGCGGCGCAAACTGGCGGCAGGAAACTGGAAGATGAACGGCACCGGCGAAGCGCTGACAGCGCTGGAGGCGATTGCCGGAGAGCATCCCGCCGCCACTGTCGACCTGCTGATCTGCCCGCCCGCCACGCTGCTTTACCGTGCCGCTCAGGCCGTCAGTGGCAGCCGGGTGCGGATCGGGGGCCAGGACTGCCACGCCGCCAATGCAGGCGCCCATACCGGTGACATCAGCGCCTTGATGCTGGCCGAGGCCGGTGCCAGCGCCGTCATCCTCGGCCATTCCGAACGCCGCGCCGATCATGGCGAGACCGACGCTCAGGTCAGCGACAAGGCGCGCGCGGCGCTTGATGCCGGGCTGATCGCCATCATCTGCATCGGCGAGACGCTGGCCCAGCGCGAAGCGGGCCAGACACTCGACGTGGTCTGCGCGCAACTGGCCGGGTCAGTGCCCGACGGGATCGACGGGACGCAGGTGGTGATCGCCTATGAACCGGTCTGGGCCATCGGTACCGGGCTGGTGCCGACGCTTGACCAGATCGCCGAAGTCCACGACACGCTGCGCCAGCAACTGATCGGGCGCTTCGGCTCGGAAACCGCCGAGGCAATCCGCCTGCTCTATGGCGGCTCGGTCAAGCCGGGCAACGCGGCCGAGATCTTTGCCGTTTCAAACGTGGATGGCGCGCTGGTCGGTGGCGCCAGCCTGAGTGCTGCCGATTTCTCGCCCATCGTCACCGCGCTGGAGCAGGCGGCGGGCTGATATACAGCTTGCCCCCGGCGGGCTGCTTCGGGATCATGTCCGCATGACCTCACCAACGCTCGCGGTGCGGCAGGCATCGCCCGACGACCTGCCGCAGTTGCTCGACCTCTACCGGCACCTCAACCCCGAGGATGCGCCGCCGCCCGCGCCGGATGCGGCGCGGGACATCCTGACGCGACTGAGCTGCTACGATGGCAGCGCCATCTTCGTGGGCGAGGTCGTGGACACTCTGGTCGCCTCCTGCACCCTGATCGTCATTCCCAACCTGACGCGGGGCGGCAGCCCCTATGGGCTGATCGAGAATGTGGTGACCCATGGCGATTTCAGAAAGCGTGGATTCGGCAAGGCACTGCTGGATCATGCCACGGCGGCGGCGTGGGAGGCGGGCTGCTACAAGCTCATGCTGATGATCGGTTCGCGCCAGGCCGAGGTGTTGCGCTTCTATCTTGATGCGGGTTTCGAACAGTCCAAGACCGGGTTCCAGAAACGGCGCGTAGCAGCACGCCCCGAGGGCTGAGGGGACGAACCGCACAGGCAGAGGTCCGAAAACAAAGAAGCCGGGCAAGTTTCCCTGCCCGGCATGGTTTCTCGATTGCAGCCGCATCCGTTACTTGATGATGATCTCTGGCCCCATCAGCGCGTTGGGCAGCACCGTCGACAGCCAGGGCACATAGGTGACGAGGATCAGGAAGACGAAGAGCACGGCCAGGAAGGGCAGCGCCGCGCGCACAACGCTCATCATCGGCATCCCCGCTACGCCCGAGGTCACGAAGAGGTTCAGACCCACGGGCGGCGTGATCATCCCGATTTCCATGTTCACCACCATGATGATGCCCAGGTGGATCGGGTCGATCCCAAGCTCGATCGCGATCGGGAACACCAGCGGCGCCACGATGACCAGCAGGCCTGAGGGCTCCATGAACTGGCCACCGATCAGCAGGATCACGTTGACCACGATCAGAAAGGTGATCGGGCCCAGACCCGCCGACAGCATTGCGTTGGCCACATGCTGGGGCACTTGCTCGTCGGTCAGAACATGTTTCAGGATCAGCGCGTTGGCGATCACGAACATCAGCGTCACGGTCAGCTTGCCCGCCTCGAACAGGGTGTTGCGGGTATCCTTGTGAAAGAACGCCCCCACCAGGGCCAGCGGCCGGGTTAGCAGGCTCTTGCGCACACCGCCATTATGCTCGGCCGCCAGCGGCCCCATGTCGCGATAGACAAAGGAGGCCACCAGGAAGGCATAGACCGAAGCCACCGCCGCCGCCTCGGTCGGTGTGAAGATGGCGCTGGTGATGCCAGGGATACCGTAGATACCGACCATGATCACCACGATCAGCATCAACCCCCACAAAGCGTCGCGGAAACTGTCGCCGATCTCGCCCCAGCCGGCCCAATCGCCCTTGGGCATGCCCTTGATCGTGGCCATGACATAGATCGCGATCATCAGCATGACACCGGCCAGAATGCCCGGAATGACGCCAGCCAGGAACATCCGGCCTACCGAGACCTCGACCGAGGCGGCATAGACCACCATCACGATCGAGGGCGGGATCAGGATACCCAGCGTGCCCGCGTTACAGATCACACCGGCGGCGAATTCCTTGGTATAGCCCGCCTGTTTCATCGCCGCGATGACGATGGACCCGATCGCCACCACCGTCGCCGGGGACGACCCGGACAGAGCTGCGAACATCATGCAGGCAAACACGCCCGAGATCGCCAGACCGCCGCGCAGGTGACCGACACAGGCGATGGCGAACCGGATGATCCGCTGTGCCACCCCGCCCGTGGTCATGAAGGACGAAGCGAGGATGAAGAAGGGGATCGCAAGCAGGGTGAAATGTCCCTCAAACGCCTGGAACAGCGTCTGCGCCACCGAGGCGAGCGAACTGTCCGAGAAGATCAGCAGGAACAGGACCGAGCTGAAACCGAGCGCAACCGCGATGGGCACCCCGATCAGCAGGAACCCCACCACCATCACAAAGAGAAGCACCACGTCCATCAGTCATCCTTCCCCAGTTGCTCGCGAACTTCTTCCAGTTCGTCCTCGGCCTCGTGGCTGGCGATCATGCGGTCCTGGCCACCGGTCCAGATGCTGCGGGCCACTTGCAGGAATCGCCACAGCAGCAGGCCCATGCTGAGCGGCAGCACCAGATAGGGCACCAGCCGCGGCAGTTTCTCGTATTCGTCGCCCTCGTTGAACACGGTCTCCATCCAGCCCAGGATCGCCGGATGCGGGATATCGTTGGTCTCGTACCAGCCCTTGGGGCGGAACTCGTCCTCGAACCCGGTCGGAAACACGCGCCCGGTGGTCTGCGGCAGGTTGGCGAAGTTGGACCAGTAGTCCCACGACCCCTTGAGCAGCAGCAGCGTGAACAGGATGCAGATGGTGACCGAGATCAGCGCCATCACATGGCGGCCCTTGGGCGACAACATGTTGATGACCGCGTCGACCCCCAGATGGGCGTTCTTCTTGACGGCATAGCTTGCCCCCAGCAGCACCAGCCAGCCGAACATGAACACCGTCAGTTCGAGCGCCCAGAGAATATTGTGATTGAACACGTAGCGTGCGACCACATTGGCAAAGGTGATCACTGTCATGAAGCCCAGCAGCACGGCAATGATCGTCTCTTCAATGCGATCCACCCAGCTTTCGCTCTTGTGCGGATGCATGTCCCTCGTCCCTTGTTTTTATGAAAAAGGGCGCGGACAGTCCTGCCCGCGCCCCGTCAGGCTGTGCCTGGATTACATCGAGGCGTTGATGGATTGCGCCGCGTCGATGGCGTCCTGGCCCACGTCGTCCACGAACTTGTCCCAGACGGGTTTCATGGTATCGACCCATTCCTGGCGCTGCTCGGCGCTCAGCTCGCGCACCACGCCACCGGCGGCGAGGATCGCGTTGCGGGCTTCGTTGTTGACCTTGGTCGATTCCGCGTTGCGGGCGTCGGTCACTTCCTTGAGGATGGTCAGGAACTGGTCGCGCACGCCCGCATCCAGGCTGTCCAGCCAGTCGACCGAGGTCACCACCAGATAGTCGATGATGCCGTGGTTGGTCTCGGTGGTGCCGTCCTGTACCTCAAAGAATTTCTGGCCGTAGATGTTCGACCAGGTGTTCTCCTGCCCGTCGACAACGCCCTGCTGCAACGCGCCATAGACTTCGGAGAAGGCCATTTTCTGCGGGCTTGCGCCCATCGCTTCCATCTGTGCGACCAGCACGTCCGAGGACTGAACGCGGAACTTCAGCCCGTTGGCATCCGACGGCACCAGAAGCGGCTTGCTGGCCGACATCTGCTTCATACCGTTGTGCCAATAGGCAAGGCCCTGAAGGCCACGCTTCTGCATGCTGTCGAGCAGAGCCTGACCAGCATCCGAGGTCTGGAACGCGTCCACCGCATCCACGTTCTTGAACATGAAGGGCAGATCGAAGAGACGGAACTTCTTGGTGAACTTCTCGAATTTCGACAGCGAGGGCGCAGCCAGTTGCACATCCCCCTGCAACATCGCCTCGAGCACCTTGTCATCATTGTAGAGGGTCGAGTTCGGATAGACCTCCATGCACATGGTGCCGTTCATCTCGGCATTGACGCGCTCGGCCAGAAGCGAGGCGGCGATCCCCTTGGGGTGCTTGTCGGTATTGGTCACGTGGGCAAATTTGACCACGATCTCGCCGTCGTCGCAGGCGGCCATGGCGGCACCGGCGGTCACAGTCAGGGCCAGCGCGGTCGCGGCGGTTGTCAGGAATTTCATGTCTTTTGTCCTCCCAAAAGTCTGTCACATGTTCCTCGGACGCCAGAGGCGCCACATGCAGGCAGTGAAGCGAATCGCCTGACGCCACTCAACGGTTCTGACGGCGCCCTGAGAGAATGGAGTTTTAATCTATATTTTCAGCACCTTAAGAGAAACACCGATTCGCCAATCACCGGCAGGCCGCCTCTGCTGTGCGAGTTTCCGCACAGCCGATTTCGCCCATGTGCGGATTCCCGCACAACTCTGCGAATCGCGCGCTGCCGCTCGCCTGAAGCGCCGGCCAAGAAAATTCGTCGAATTTTCTTGGCGCCCGCCGCGGCCGTAACGCTAGCGACGATAGGCCTCGGGCTTGATGCCGTAGCGGGCCAGCTTGTCGTAGAAGGTCTTGCGCGGCAGTTTCAGCGCCTGCGCCGCCTCGGCGGCGCGGCCGTTGTGCCGCCCGAGCGCCGCGATCAAGAGGGTGCGTTCCACCCTTGCCATCTGTTCTGCCAACCCCAGTTCCGTGGCCTCGCTCACCTCTTCGGGCATGCCCAGCACAAATCGCATCGCTGCCGACATCAACGAGCGCGCATTGCCCGGCCAGTCCTGCGCCATAAGAGCCGCGAGGTGGTCCGGCGAGACGGCGGGTGGCGCGATACCCGCCTGCTCCGCCGCCTGCATCACGTAATGGCGAAAGATCACCGGGATATCCTCGGGCCGCTCGGCCAATGCCGGGATCCGCACCTGCATCCCCTCCAGCCGGTAGAAGAGTTCGGCGCTGAAGCTGCCCTTTTCCACCAGCGCGGCCAGATCAGCGGTACTGCCCGCCAGCAACCGCGCACCACCTGGCTGCTCCATCTCTTCCACGAGGGCATATTGCGCCGCCTGCGACAGGGCCGAAACCTCATCCAGGAACAGCGAGCCTTGCCCGGTCTCGGTACAGAGCCGGGACAGCTCGGCCACATCCAGCCCAGCGGCGGCGCGTTTGACGAAACTGCCCTGCGCGCGCGGCGACATCAGGTGGATCACCTCGGCCACCTTGGAAATGCCGCTGCCCGCGGGACCGGTCACCAGCACCTCGGCACCGGTCGGGGCGACGCTACGCACCCGCTCGCGCAACGCCTCGGCCCGGGCCGAGGTGCCAAAGAGCATCCGCGCCGCCGGGTCGCCCCGGTCAAGCTGCCGTTTCAGCGCCCGGGTCTCCAGCACTTGCGCCCGTGCCGCCATGGCACGGGCAATCACTGCCAGCAGGTCGGCCGCGGCACAGGGTTTTTCGAGAAAATCAAAGGCACCATCCCCCATGGCACGCACCGCCATCGGTATGTCCCCCTCGCCGGTCAGCAGGATCACCGGCAGATCCGGGTCGACGTCCTGCGCATAGGACAGAAGGTGGAACCCGTCCCGCCCCGGCATGCGGATATCGGACACGATCACGCCCCGAAATCCGGCGGTGATGTGATCCTTGGCCGCCACGAAGGACCCCGCCGTCTGCACCGCGTAGTCAGCCAGTTCCAGCGTCTGCCCCAGCGCCTCGCGCACCGCCGCGTCGTCATCGACCAGCAGGACCTTGTCGATCATGCCGCCGCCTCCTCTTGCCAGGGGTCAAGCTCGACCGTGAATTCGGCGCCGCCGCGGGTGTTGCTGCCCCGGATATTGCCGCCAAAGCTCTGCACCAGCCCGTAAGAGATCGACAGGCCCAGCCCCATCCCCTCGGAACTGCCGACCGCCTTGGTGGAATAGAAGGGTTCGAACACCTTTTCAGGTTCCTTCAGGCCCGGACCGCAATCCTGCACCCGCACCAGCAAGCGGGGACCGGTTTCGATCGCGATGCGGATATGACGCGTCTCCTGATCCATCATCGCGTCGACCGCATTGTTGATCAGGTTGACAAAGACCTGGGTCAACCGCACCTCGCCGCCGCGCGCCAGCACCGGGCCGACGGTGCCCGGGTTCCAGTCAAGTGTCACCGCGTGTTCGCGCAACCGCGCCTCGGTCAGTTCCACCGCCGCCTCGATCACCTGCACCAGATCCACGCGGCTCACCGGCTCGCTCTCGTTACGGGCAAAGGCGCGCAGATTCTTGATGATCCGCGCCATCCGCGCCGCCATGTCCGAGATACGACCAAGATTCTCGGTCGCCTTGCCGGTATTGCCCCGCGCCAGAAAGGCGGTGCCGTTATCGGCGAATTGCCGGATCGCCATCAGCGGCTGGTTCAATTCGTGGCTGATGCCCGCCGACATCTGGCCCAGGGCGCTCAACTTGCCCGCCTGCACCAGTTCGGCCTGGGCACGCTTCAGCGCTGCCTCGGCCTCTTGCCGTTCGGCCACCTCGCGGCGCAGCGCGCTGTTGGCGGCGGTCAGGGCCCGTGTGCGCTGGTCCACGCGGCTTTCCAGCACCTTGTTGGCGTCAGCCAGGGTACGACGGCGTTCTGTCGCCAGATAGAGCATGGCACCGAAAGCCAGGCAGATCGCGGCCACCGCCGCAGCCTGCAACCCGGCGATGCGACGGGCGGGCGCCACGTCGACCAGCACCTCGCCGGTCATGCCGATCACCGGCAGCGGCCGCGTCATGTGAAGCGCCCGCGCGGGCAGGTACGGCCCCCAGTCGAGCTGCCAGATCTCGTATCCCCCCACCCGATGCGCCGAAAAAGGCAAGGACGGCCCCTTTGCCGGTACCAGGCCGGGCTGACCGGCAGGCCGCCTCCACCACAGCAACTCGCTGCGGTTCGAGATGAAGACCTGGCCCGAGACATCGGTGAAGAAGACCGCCGGAGTGTTGCCGCGCCAATCCCACTCCAGATGCGCGATATCCACGGCAACGACCAGGGCGCCGCGCACCTTTCCATCAGTACCGAACGCGGGAGCGGCATAATATATCGCGCGCAAATCCAGCGGGTGCTGAACACCATGCGCGCTACCAAGCGCGCCATGCAGCGCGCGCCGGAAATACCCGGTCTCGGATATGTCGCTGAACAGCGTTCCGCGCGCAGATGCCAGTACGCGGCCCTGGGTATCGGCATAGAGAATTTCCAGCGCCGAGGTCTTGTCCGCCACATCAAGAAACAGCGACTGTGCCTGCTGGCGCCCCGTCTCGGCGCCCAGATTGCCCAAAGCCGGATGATCCGCCAGCAGAACGGCGGTTTCCTGGTAACGCTGCAACTGAGCGGTCAACCGGTCGCTCGCCAGTTCAAGATCTGCCTCGGCCCGCTGCGCAAGCTGTCCCAATGCCTGACGATAGCCATAGCTCCAGACGCCGGTGGCCAGAACAGCCACCGCCGCCAGAAAGCCCGAGATGACCCACCAACGCCGCATATCCTAGGGTCTTGCACCCTCGGGCGACCAAGGCAAGAGGGCAACGCGCCCTGTCACAGCGGCAGGACGGTGGTCGATTTGATCTCTTCCATCGACAACAGCGCGGTCACATTATGCACCCGCACCTCGGAGATCAGCGCCTGATAGAAGGCATCATAGGCGCGGGCATTCTTGACGCGCACCTTGAGGATATAGTCGATATCGCCCGCCAGCCGGTGCGCCTCCTGCACCTCGGGGCGATCCTGAAGCGCCTTGAGGAACTGTTTCTGCCAGTCCGCCTCGTGTTCAGAGGTGCGGATGAGGACAAAGAAGCAGGCCTCGAACCCCAGCGCCTCGGGGTCGAGGATCACCGTCTGCTGACCGATCACGCCCGCCCCCTTGAGCTTGCGTATCCGATTCCAGACCGGGGTCTTGGAGCTGCCGACCCGGCTGGCGATCTCGTCCAGCGACTGGCTGGCATCGCGTTGCAGCTCGACCAGAATTTTCCGGTCCGTTTCGTCAATGCGCACTGACATTCTGGTTTTTCCTCAAAATCCGAACTCATGTCCCTTACCGTCACCAACATGGAACGAATGTCCTTATTTGGCGCGGCATATGGAGCTTGATAGGGAATATTTCCTATATTGAGAGGCAAGTCAAACAGGAGACAGGTCGCATGACAGCCTCGCGCATATACCCGGGTTCCGGACATGTCGATTTTGTCGGCGCAGGTCCCGGCGATCCCGATCTGCTGACGGTCGCGGCGCTCAAGGCGTTTGCGGCGGCGGATGTGGTGCTGCATGACCGGCTGATCAGTGACGCGGTGCTGGCGCTGGCGGGTGAACGCGCCGAATTGGTCGATGTGGGCAAGGCCGGGTTCGGCCCCTCTTGGAAACAGGGCGATATCGACGCGCTGCTGGTGGACCATGCCCGCCGCGGTGCGCGGGTGGTGCGGCTGAAATCGGGCGATCCGACCGTGTTCGGGCGCTTGGATGAAGAGATCGACGCGGTCTCGGCCGCCGGGATCAGCTGGCGCATCGTGCCGGGCATCACCGCCGCCTCGGCGGCGGTGGCGGGCATCGGGCAGAGCCTGACCCGGCGCGGGCGCAACAGCGCGGTGCGCTTTCTGACCGGCCATGACATGCAGGGCTTTGCCGATCACGACTGGACGGCGCTGGCCCGTCCCGGTGCGGTGGCCGCGATCTACATGGGCAAGAAATCGGCCCGCTTTGTTCAGGGGCGGCTGATCATGCACGGCGCCGACCGTGCCACCCCGGTGACGCTGGTGGAAAACGCCTCGCGCCCGGAGCAGCGGGTGCTGGCCACCACGCTCGACCGACTGCCCGCCGATCTGGCCGCCGCCGAGATGGACGGCCCCGCCCTCACCTTTCTGGGTCTGGCCCCGCGCGATGCGGCGGCCGCCCTCAGCACGATCAACAAGGAGCTTGCCTGATGGCCCGCGCATTCACCCCCAAGATTGTCACCGCCAATGACCTGCTCGACGGCGACGTGATCTATCAGACCGCCGACGACCGCTGGTCGCGCGATCTGGCCGAGGCCGAGCTGATCACCGACGAGGCGCATGCACAGCTGCGGTTGCTGGACGCCTCACGCCAGGCCGCCCGCGTCGTGGGCGCCTATCTGGCCGATGCCCGCCCCGGCCCGAACGGCCCCGAGCCCGTGCATTTTCGAGAGGATTTCCGCCGGACCGGCCCGTCCAACTATGCCCATGGCAAGCAGGAAACCTCTCCGCAGCCCCGGGCCTGAGCCACAGGCCCTTCCCCCCTCAAAAGGCCCCGGCTCCGGGGCTGCACCCAAGGACAGCCAGACATGTATCGCTATTCCGAATTCGACACCGCCTTTCTTGCCGAGCGCAACGCCCAGTTCCGCGCCCAGGTGGAACGCCGCATAGACGGCTCGCTGACCGAAGACGAGTTCAAGCCTCTGCGCCTGATGAACGGGCTCTATCTGCAACTGCACGCCTATATGCTGCGGGTGGCGATCCCCTATGGCACGCTGAATTCGGCGCAGATGCGGCAGCTGGCGCTTTTGGCCGAGAAATGGGACAAGGGGTATGGCCATTTCACCACCCGCCAGAACATCCAGTACAACTGGCCCAAGCTGCGCGACGTGCCCGACATGCTCGACGCGCTGGCCGAGGTGGGGCTGCACGCAATCCAGACCAGCGGCAACACCATCCGCAACGTGACCGCCGACCATTTCGCCGGTGCCGCGGCGGATGAGGTGGCCGACCCCCGCCCCTATGCCGAACTGCTCCGCCAGTGGTCGACCGACCACCCCGAGTTCCAGTTCATGCCGCGCAAGTTCAAGATCGCCATCACCGGGTCGGCCAATGACCGCGCGGTGATCAAGGCGCATGACATCGGCCTGCAACTGGTGACGCGCGACGGCGTGCTGGGCGCCCGCGTCATCGTCGGTGGCGGCCTGGGCCGCACGCCGATGATCGGTCAGGAGCTGAGCCCCTTTGTCGCCTTCGACGATCTGCTTGCCTATCTCGAAGCAACGGTCTCGGTGTGGAACCAGATCGGGCGGCGCGACAACAAGTACAAGGCGCGGATCAAGATCACCGTTTTCGAACATGGGATCGACGCGATCCGGGCCAAGGTCAACGAACGGTTCATCAAGGTGCGTGGTCAGTTCAAGGGTGCCGACATGGCGCTGCTGGACCGGATCAAGGCACATTTCGCGCCGCCGGAGTTTGTACAAAACGGTCAATCCGGCTTCGAAGAGGCGTACAAAACGGACAATATCTTCCGCTCCTGGGTCGATACCAACATCGCCGCGCACAAGCGCGAGGACCACGCCATCGTCACCATCTCGCTCAAGGCGCATGGCGCCACGCCGGGCGACGCCACGGCGGAGCAGATGCGGGTTATGGCGGATCTGGCCGAGCGCTATGCTTATGACGAGCTGCGCATCAGCCACGAACAGAACGTGATCCTGCCGCATGTGCCGCGCGCGCATCTGCACGCGATCTTCAAGGCACTTCAGGAAAACGGTCTAAGCACCGCAAATATCGGGCTTATCAGCGATATCATTGCCTGCCCCGGGATGGATTACTGCGCCCTGGCGACGGCCCGCTCGATCCCCGTGGCGCAGGAGATTGCGACCCGGTTCGAAGAGCTGAAGTTGGAGCATAAGATCGGCGCGCTCAAGATCAAGATCTCGGGCTGCATCAACGCCTGCGGCCATCACCATGTGGGCCATATCGGCGTCCTCGGCCTCGACCGTGCAGGTGTCGAGAACTACCAGATCACCCTTGGCGGCGACGCCACCGAAACCGCCGCCATCGGCGAGCGGACCGGCCCCGGCTTTGCCTATGACCAGATCGTGCCCGCCATCGAGCGGATCGTGGAAACCTATCTGGATCAAAGGCTTGACCGCGAGGAGAGCTTTATCGACACCTATCGCCGGGTTGGCATGGCGCCGTTCAAGGCGGCGCTGTATCCCGAGGCCCGCGCCGATGCCGCTTGACGAGATCCAGACCGAACTGGGCCGCGACCGGAGCGTCCTGACGCAGAAGGTCGCGGCGCTCAACGCCCGCTACAAGCATCACAGCGCCACCGATGTCATGCATGGGGCGCTGCGCGAGGCGGGCAATATCGCGCTGGTGTCCAGCTTTGGCGCGGAATCGGTGGTGCTGTTGCACATGGCGGCGGTGATCGACCGGCAGGTGCCGGTATTGTTCATTGACACCATGATGTTGTTCGCGGAAACCCTTGTTTATCAACAGGAAGTCAGCGAACGACTGGGGCTGCGCAATGTCCATGTAATCCGCGCCGATGCCGATGACGTGGCCCGCGATGACCCCTATGGCGCGCTGCGCCTGCGCGACACCGATGCCTGCTGCACCCTGCGCAAGACGATCCCGCTGCAACGGGCGCTGGCGGGCTATGACGGCTGGATCACCGGGCGCAAGCGGTTCCAGGCGGGCACCCGCGCCGCGCTCGACTTCTTCGAGGTCGAGGACGGCACCGGCCGGATCAAGGTCAACCCGCTGGCCCATTGGGCCCCCGAGGACGTGCGCGCCTATATGGAGGAAAACCGCCTGCCCCGGCATCCGCTGGTGGCACAGGGATACCCTTCGATCGGTTGCGCGCCCTGCACCTCGCCGGTGGCACCCGGAGAAGACCCGCGCGCCGGGCGCTGGCGCAACCAGAACAAGGAAGAATGCGGCATTCATTTCGTCGATGGCAAGATGGTGCGCAACGGAGACAAGACATGACTGTGATCGTGACCGACCAGGGCTTTCAGCCCGACGACTGGACCGACGGTTTCACCGCCCTGGGCGATGTGGCCAATGACGTGGTGGCGCTGGACGTGCCCGCCGATGCCGACCCTGACGCGCTGGCAGCACGGTTGCAGCGGGTGCGCATGGTGCGGGTGGATTTCCCCTCTTTCGCCGATGGGCGCGGTTTTACCATCGCGCGCACCCTGCGCCTGCATGGCTATAGCGGGCGGCTGCGGGCCAAGGGTCATGTGCTGGCCGATCAATATGCCATGGCCCGCCGGGCCGGGTTCGACGAGGTCGAGATCGACGCAGCCCTGGCCAATCGCCAGCCCGAGGCGCAATGGCTGGCCCGCGCCGACTGGCAGGCGCATGACTATCAGGCCCGTCTGCGCGGCTGACCTGACGTCCACATTCATTAGTACACTAATGAAAAGGGGAGACATTCACCTTTTCATGATGTATGTCAAAGACTAGAGAGAGGCGCCGGCTTACCGCACCGGTGACATGAACAATGACCGAGATGAGACCCGTGACCGAAGCCGCCGCCATCAAGGCCCCCACCCTGCCCGACGCCCAGACCGTGACGCAAGTGAAACACTGGACTGACCGGCTGTTCTCGTTCCGCGTGACCCGGCCCGCCAGCCTGCGGTTCCGCTCGGGCGAGTTCGTGATGATCGGCCTCTTGGGCGACAATGGCAAACCGCTTCTGCGCGCCTATTCCATTGCCTCGCCCGCCTGGGACGAAGAGTTGGAGTTCTACTCGATCAAGGTGCAGGACGGCCCGCTGACCTCGAAACTGCAACATATCCAGCCCGGCGACGAGATCATTCTGCGGCCCAAGCCGGTTGGCACGCTGGTGCATGACGCGCTGTTGCCCGGCAAGCGGATCTGGTTCTTTGCCACCGGCACGGGCTTTGCCCCCTTTGCGTCGCTCCTGCGCGAGCCGCAGACCTATGAGGATTACGACGAGGTCATCATCACCCATACCTGCCGCGAGGTGGCCGAGTTGGAATATGGCCGCCAGCTGATCGAGGAGGTCCGGCAGGACGAGCTGTTGGCCGAACTGATGGGCGAGGGCTTTGCCGACAAGATCCGCTATTACCCCACCACCACCCGCGAAGAGAGCCCGCGCATGGGCCGGATCACCGAGTTGCTGAAAGACGGCACCGTATTCGCCGATCTGGGTATCGAGGGCGGCATCAAGCCGGAAACCGACCGCGCCATGGTCTGTGGCAGCCTTGCCTTCAACCACGACATCAAGGCCATTCTCGAAGGGTTCGGCCTGACCGAAGGCGCCAATTCCGATCCGCGCGAATTCGTGATCGAAAAAGCCTTTGTCGGCTGAACTGCCGCCCCGGCTGCAATATGTGAACCCGAACGGCACATATACCCTTTTTTACCGGTCCGCCCGCCAATGCCGCTTGAAACGCGGGGCGGGCCGGTTTACTTTCCGGCACCGAATTTCTGGCAACAACAAAGGAATATTCCCATAGCCCGCAGACCTCACAACGCGCCGCCGCAACGCGACACCGGCCCGCGCGTCAATGACAAGATCCGTGCACCCGAAATCCGCCTGATCGGCGCAGATGGTGAAAATGTCGGTGTCGTGCATCCCGCCAAGGCCATGGCCATGGCAGAGGAAGCCGGGCTGGATCTGGTCGAGATTTCTCCCAATGCCACGCCCCCGGTCTGCAAGATCATGGACTATGGCAAATACAAGTACGAACAGCAGAAACGCGAAAGCGAAGCGCGCAAGAAGCAGAAGATCATCGAGGTCAAAGAGGTCAAGTTCCGTCCCAACACGGACACCCATGACTATGACGTGAAGATGCGCAACGTGTTCAAGTTTCTGGAGAACGGCGACAAGGTAAAGGTCACGCTGCGGTTCCGCGGGCGCGAGATGGCGCACCAGAACCTGGGTCGCGAATTGCTGGAACGGGTGGCCGAAGACGTCAAGGAAGTGGGCAAGATCGAAAACATGCCCAAGATGGAAGGCCGGCAGATGATCATGATGATCGGTCCGCTGCCCCAGAAATAAGCCTGTGAACGGGTGAAGAAACCTCTGCCCCGCCGCATCCCGGCGGGGTTTTCCTTTGTTGGCCGTACTGAGACTGGGGCCCAAAATCTCTGATGAGATTTTGTTGACAGAGTTTGCCTTTGCAAACTCTGCGATGTTGCTCTTTGAGAAGAGGTC
>NZ_JBXWQU010000010.1:0-3806 GCF_059612545.1 Ruegeria sp. SAZD011
GGGTTGTCGCTGACGGGGACGCATGTTGGGTGTGACACGGGTCAGTGCGGGGCATGCGTGGTGCATGTTGACGGGGTTGCGGTGAAGTCGTGCAACATGCTTGCGGTTGAGGCTGCCGGGTGCGAGGTTTCGACGATCGAGGGTCAGGCGGGGCCGGACGGGACGCTGAACGCGTTGCAGCAGGCGTTTCAGGATCATCACGGTCTGCAATGCGGTTTCTGCACGCCGGGGATGGTGATGTCGGCGGCGGCGCTGCTGAAGGAGAACCCGACGCCCAGCGAGGCCGAGGTGCGGGCGCATCTTGAGGGGAACCTGTGCCGGTGCACGGGCTATCACAACATCGTCAAGGCGATTTTGGCGGCGTCCGGTCAGGACGTGAGCGGGATCGCGGCCGAATGAGGCCACGCGGAGCTTTCCGCGGACCATTCTGATATCTGGAGGAGACGAGACATGCCCAAGGACAGTGGCATCGGGGCCAGCAGCAAGCGGCGCGAGGACGTGCGCTTTCTGACCGGCGCCGGCAATTACACCGACGACATCAACATTCACGGCCAGGCTTACGTGCATTTCCTGCGCTCGGACGTGGCGCATGGGCGGATCGTGTCGCTGGACACGTCTGCCGCGGCGGCGATGCCCGGCGTTGTGCGCATCTTTACCGGCGCCGATTTCGAGGGCGTGGGCGGTCTGCCCTGCGGCTGGCAGGTGACCGACAAGCATGGCCAACCCATGGCCGAGCCGGGGCATCCGGTTCTGGCGCAGGGCAAGGTGCGCCATGTGGGCGACCCGATCGCGGCGGTTGTGGCCGAGAGCCCCGAACAGGCGCGCGACGCGGCCGAGGCGATCGAGGCCGAGATCGAGGAACTGCCGGCGGTGATCGACATGAAGGCGGCGCTGGCCGAGGGCGCGGCGAAGGTGCATGACGATCTGCCGTCGAACCTCTGCTATGATTGGGGTTTCGTCGAGGAGAACAAGGGCGCGGTGGACGCGGCCTTTGCCGAGGCGGCGCATGTGACGACGCTGGAACTGGTGAACAACCGGCTGGTGGCCAACCCGATGGAACCGCGGGTGGCGATCGGCGATTTTGCCCGGGCGACGGGAGAATCCACGCTCTACACCACCAGCCAGAACCCGCATGTGATCCGGCTGCTGATGGGGGCCTTCGTGCTGGGCATCCCCGAGCACAAGCTCAGGGTGGTGGCGCCCGATGTGGGGGGCGGCTTCGGCTCGAAGATCTTCCACTATGCCGAGGAGGCATTCTGCACCTTCGCGGCCAAGGTGCTGGCGCGGCCGGTCAAATGGACCTCGTCGCGGTCCGAGGCCTTCATGTCGGACGCGCATGGGCGCGACCATGTGTCGAAGATCGAGCTGGCGCTGGACGCCGACAACAACTTCACCGCGCTGCGGACCGAGACCTATGCCAACATGGGCGCCTATCTGTCGACCTTTGCGCCGAGCGTTCCGACCTGGCTGCATGGCACGCTGATGGCGGGCAATTACAAGACGCCGCTGATCTATGTGAACGTGAAGGCGGTGTTCACCAACACGGTGCCGGTGGATGCCTATCGCGGCGCCGGGCGGCCCGAGGCGACCTATCAGCTGGAGCGCGTGATCGACAAGGCGGCGCGCGAGCTGGGGGTCGACCCGATCGCGCTCAGGCGTCAGAACTTCGTGACCGAGTTCCCCTATCAGACGCCGGTCGCGGTGGTCTATGACACGGGCGACTACAACGCCACGATGGACAAGCTGGAAGAGATCGCCGACATCGCGGGTTTTGCGGCGCGGCGGGCGGAGTCCGAGGCGCGCGGCAAGCTGCGGGGCCTGGGCGTGAACTGCTATATCGAGGCCTGCGGCATCGCGCCGTCGAACCTGGTGGGCCAGCTGGGCGCGCGGGCGGGTCTTTACGACGCGGCCACGGTGCGGGTGAACGCGACCGGCTCGATCTCGGTGATGGTGGGGGCGCATAGCCACGGCCAGGGCCACGAGACGGCGTTCCCGCAGGTGGTGGCCGAGATGCTGGGTATCGACGAGAGCATGATCGAGATCGTGCATGGCGATTCCAGCAAGATCCCGTTCGGCATGGGCACCTATGGCTCGCGCAGCCTTGCGGTCTGCGGCTCGGCCATGGTGCGGGCGACCGAGAAGATCATCAACAAGGCCAAGAAGATCGCGGCGCATCTGATGGAGGCCAGCGAGGCCGATATCGAGCTGAAGGGCGGTCAGTTCACGGTTGCGGGCACGGACAAGTCCGTGGCCTGGGGCGACGTGACGCTGGCGGCCTATGTGCCGCATAACTACCCGCTGGAGGATATCGAGCCGGGGCTGGAGGAGACGGCGTTCTACGACCCGTCGAACTTCACCTATCCGGCCGGGGCCTATGCCTGCGAGGTGGAGGTGGACCCCGAGACCGGCAAGGTGACGGTGGAGCGGTTCAGCGCGGCCGATGATTTCGGCAATATCGTCAACCCGATGATCGTGTCGGGGCAGGTGCACGGCGGGCTGGGCCAGGGGATCGGCCAGGCGCTGCTGGAGAACTGCGCCTATGATCCGGAGACCGGGCAGCTTTTGAGCGCGTCCTACATGGATTACGCGATGCCGCGCGCCGATGACGTGCCGTTCTATGCGGTGGATCATTCCTGCGCCACGCCCTGCACCCACAACCCGCTGGGGGTGAAGGGCTGCGGCGAGGCCGGGGCCATCGGCAGCCCGCCTTCGGTGGTGAACGCGGTGATCGACGCGCTGCAATCGGGCGGCAAGGCGGTCACCCATATCGACATGCCGATGAGCCCGTCGCGGGTCTGGTCGGCGATGCAGGGCTGAGACGAGAGGGCGGACCGGGGGCCAGCCCCCGGACCCCCGGGATATTTTCAGCAAGAGGAAAGGGCAGGACCCGGCCCTCTTGGAGGAGGAACGAGATGTATAATTTCGAGTTTGAGCGGCCCGGCAGCGTGGCCGAGGCGGTGGCGGCGCTGAAGAGCGAGGAGGCGCAGGCGCTGGGGGGCGGGCAGACCCTGATCCCGACGCTGAAGCAGCGGCTGGCGGCGCCGGCGAAGCTGGTGTCGCTGGGCGGCATCGCCGAGATGAAGGGTGTGTGTCTGAACGACGATGGCTCGCTGTCGATCGGCGGCGGCACCACCCATGCCGAGGTGGCGCGCGCGGCGGCGGCGCATTACCCGGCGCTGGCGGCGCTGGCCGGCGGCATCGGCGACCCGGCGGTGCGCAACCGGGGCACCATCGGCGGCAGCCTGGCCAATAACGACCCCTCGGCCTGCTACCCGTCAGCGGCGCTGGGGTCGGGGGCGACCATCGTGACCGACCGGCGCGAGATCGCGGCGGACGACTATTTCCAGGGCCTGTTCACCACGGCACTGGACGAGGGCGAGATCATCACCAGCGTGCGCTTCCCGGTGCCGGAGAAGGCCAATTACCAGAAGTTCCTGCAACCCGCCTCGCGCTTTGCGCTGGTGGGCGTGTTCGTGGCGCACTATGCCGGCGGCACAAGGATCGCGGTGACCGGTGCCTCGGAGGACGGTGTGTTCCGCTGGAGCGCGGCCGAAGAGGCGCTGGCCAGCGGCGCCGCGCTGGACGGAATGGCACCCGAGGCGGACGGCATGATCGCCGACCTGCACGGCACCAAACCCTATCGCGCCCACCTGACAGGCGTCCTCACCCGCCGCGCCCTCCAGGCCATGGCCTGATACCAAAACCCGCGCGCGCCAAGCCGCGCGCGCGGACCTCTTCTCAAAGAGCAACATCGCAGAGTTTGCAAAGGCAAACTCTGTCAACAAAATCTCATCAGAGATTTTGGG
>NZ_JBXWQU010000011.1:0-1207 GCF_059612545.1 Ruegeria sp. SAZD011
ACCACTTCCTCGACCCGTTCGGGGATCCGCGCGGGCCAGCCATTGCCCTGTTTCAGCTCCACCGCCCGGTCGATATAGCCCGCCCGCGCGGCCAGCAGGGTGATCAGCTCGCGGTCCAGCCGGTCGATCTGGTCTCGCAGGCTGGCCATGTCGCTACAGTCCTGCGGCGGGATGGATGTGCTCATGTCTTGAAACTCTCACGGCCCGGGATCGGTCCCGGGCCGTGAATTGCGCATATCGCGGCTCAGAACAAGCCCTCGATCTGGCCCGCGTCATTCAGCCGGATGGTTTCCGCCGCCGGTTTGCGCGGCAGGCCCGGCATCGTCATGATCTCGCCGCAGACCACCACGATAAAGCCCGCCCCCGCGCTCAGCCGCACCTCGCGCACCGGCACCGAATGGCCCGTCGGCGCGCCGCGCCGGTTCGGATCGGTGGTAAAGGAATACTGGGTCTTGGCCATGCAGACCGGCAGGTTGCGATAGCCGGCCTCTTCCCATTCCTTCAGCTGGTTGCGGATCTTCTGATCGGCCAGCACCTCGTCGGCGCGATAGATGCGCTTGGCGATGGTCTCGATCTTCTCGAACAGGCCCATGTCGTCGGGATAGATCGGGGCAAAGTTCGCCTTGCCCGAATCGGCCAGCTCGACAACCTTGCGCGCCAGCGCCTCGGAGCCTTCCGAACCCAGCTCCCAATGGCGCGACAGCACCGCCTCGACCCCGTGATTGGCGCAATAGTCCCTGACCGCCTGCACCTCGGCCTCGGTATCGGTGACGAAGTGGTTGATCGCCACCACCACCGGCACGCCAAAGCTTTTGACGTTCTCGATATGGCGGCCCAGGTTGGCGCAGCCCTTGTTGACCGCGGCCACGTTTTCCGCGCCCAGATCGGCCTTGGCCACGCCGCCGTTCATCTTCATCGCGCGCACGGTCGCCACCAGCACCACCGCCGACGGCGCGATCCCGGCCTTGCGGCACTTGATGTTCATGAACTTCTCGGCGCCCAGATCGGCCCCGAAACCGGCCTCGGTCACCACGTAATCGGCCACTTTCAGCGCCGTCTTGGTGGCGATGACCGAGTTGCAGCCATGCGCGATATTGGCAAACGGGCCACCATGCACAAAGGCGGGGTTGTTCTCCAGCGTCTGCACCAGGTTGGGCTGCATCGCGTCCTTCAACAGCACGGTCATCGCGCCCTCGGCCTTGATGTC
>NZ_JBXWQU010000012.1:0-69060 GCF_059612545.1 Ruegeria sp. SAZD011
ACCTTCTTCTCAGCCATCGCTCTCGCCGCAACCGTTTTGTTCTGGCTATGAAAAAGAACGAGTCTGGAGCCTAGGACGTTCCGGCCATGAACCTCTATCATTGCGCAATCGACCTGAAACACGAGGCCAAGGCGCTGGCCTTTGCCGCGGCACTTGACCACTGGATGCAGTATCTCAAGGCACGCGGTGTGGTGCGCGACTGGCGGCTGTTGCGGCGCAAGCTGAACCTGGCCGCCGACAGCTGCCGCGATTTCCTGCTTGAGATCGAGTTTGACGACATGAGCCAGCTCGATCGTGCCTTTCGGGTGCTTGGCGAGCATGATGAAGAGGTCGAGCGTCTCTATGGCGCGGTAACGGCCCTGATCGCCCGGTCCGACTTTGGCCTCTACCGCCCCTTCCCGGACCCCGAGCGGGCCGAGCGCATGGCGCTGCTTTAGAGTAACAACGCCCAAAGAGCGTAAAGCGCCATGAAGATCACGATCAGCGAGCCGATCGAATAGAATATAGCCCGCACTTCATGGGCCTGTTTCGTGGCATAGACCACCGAATGCGCCGCGCGTGCCGCAACGAAGCCGTACATAAGGACCTGCGCCAGCCACAAGGGTGGCGCGACCATGACCAGCAGAAAGCCCGCCATCCAGAAACCGGGAATATTCTCCAGATCGTTGCGGTGCATCCGGCGCGACCGGTCGACAAAATCGTCAAGTTCAAGCTGCTCGGGACGCGGGTTCGGGTTCAGTGGCGTCTTTCGCAAATCCTCCGGGCTGACGAGACCGCCATCCTTGCGTATCATGCGATAGACGGTCATCCACCCCTGCCCCATGATCTTGAGCACCATCAGGGCCGAGGCAATGGCATAGGTCGCAAAGACCGGATTATCCAAGCTGACAAGTTCCATGATCTGCGCCTTTCCTAAGGTATGCCGCAACTGAGCGATGCCAAGAGCACCCTGGCATCGCTCAGCGCATTACCAAGGGCTGTCAGAGATCGTACAGCGCTCCGAACTTGGCGTCGAGATAATCAAGCAGAGGTTCGGGCCCCGGCTCGATGCCGCTGGCCCGCGCAATCACCTCGCGCGGTGCATAAAGCCCGCCATGACGCTGCACCCGATCTGCCAGCCAGCCGGTCGCAGCCGTCGTCTCGCCCTGTGCCAGGTCCGTCTCCAGCCCCGGAACCGCCTGACGCAGCGCCTGATAGAGACAGCCGGCATAGACATTGCCCAACGCATAGGTCGGAAAATAGCCGAACAGGCCAACCGACCAGTGCACATCCTGCAAACACCCGTTCGAGGGCTTGTCCACCTGATAGCCGAAATCGGCGGCAAAGCGGTCGTTCCAGGCGGCTTCCAGGTCGTCCACCGCAAGGTCGCCCGCCATCAGCGCCCGCTCCAGATCGAAGCGCAGCATGATATGCAGGTTATACTGCACCTCGTCCGCCTCGGTGCGGATATAGCCGCGATGCACCGTGTTGACGGCGGCATAGAACGCGTCCTGATCTGCAATCCCGAAATCGCCAAACGCCTCGCGCATCTGGCCAAACAGCCAACCGGTATAGGCGCGGCTGCGGCCCAGCTGGTTCTCGTAAATCCGGCTCTGGCTTTCATGCACGCCCATCGACACGCCGCGCCCCAGCGGGGTCAGCAGATAGGCGCGGTCGATATTCTGTTCATAGGCCGCGTGGCCCACCTCGTGAATGGTCGAGTAGAAACAGTTGAACGGATCGGCCGGATTGGTCCGCGTGGTGATCCGCACATCGAGACCGGAACCGGAACTGAACGGATGCACCGCCTTGTCGACCCGACCATGCGCCATGTCATAGCCAAAGCTGCGCGCCAATTGCCGGCTGAGCTTCATCTGGGCGCTTTCGTCGAACTGCCCCTCCAGCCGTTGTGGCATCGGACGGTCCAGCACCGCCGAGCGCAGCGCCACCAGGCGCGGGCGCATGGTGTCAAAGGTCTCGGCGATCTGGGCCGCACTGGTGGCGGGCTCGTATTCCTCCAGCAGCGCGTCATAGAGATCGCCGCCCTGGGCCAGCGCCTGCCCCTCTTGGCGGCGCAGCGCAACAACCTCCTTCAGCACGGGCAGAAACGCCGCCACGTCCTCGGTCGCCCGCGCCTCGGCCCAGATGCCTTGCGCCCGTGCCGTGGTGCGGGCCAGCGCGCGGGCCAGATCGGCGGGTACACGCGCGGTCCGATCGAAGCTGCGCCGGATCTCGCGCAGCTGCGCGGCACCGGCCTCGTCCGGCGCCGCGGCTGCCGCCAGCCAGTCGCCCACCTGCGGGTCGGTGCGACGGGCGTGCAGCACACCGGCGATGGCGGCGCTTTCCTCGGCCCGTTGCGGCGCCGCGCCGCGCGGCATCATGGTTTCCTGATCCCAGCCCAGCCGCCCTGCGATCTGGTCCAGCGCCGCCGTCTCGCGGGCATGCGCCATCAACTGTTCGAATGCACTCATGATGTCTTATCCCCGGATGGAGGTTGCAATCGGATAGGCGCAGAGGAATCGCGCCCGCAGGATCAGCACGAACACCCCGACCGCCAGCAACTGGTGCAGGATGGCGATCTGCCAGGGCGCGGCATATAGGACGGTAACGATGCCTAGCACCACCTGTAGGCTCAAAGCTGCAAAGCCTGCGTTGAAAGCAAATCGGGTCTGCGCATGCGCGCTGCGGCGCCCGCGCAGCCAGGCCATCACCCCGTAGGCCAGCAGCAGATAGCCGACGATACGGTGGATGAACTGCACCAGACCGGGGTTTTCAAAGAAGTTGCGCCAGACCGGGCTCAGCTCCAGCGGGTCGGGCGGGATCACCTGCCCCGCCATCAGCGGCCAGTCGACAAAGTTGCGCCCGGCATCGAGGCCCGCCACCAGCGCGCCGATCAGGATTTGCAGGAATGCAAGATGCAGCCAGCCCGTGGCCAGCCCGAACAACCGCGCCTCCTTGGCGCGGCGGGCCTGCATCAGGTCGCGCTCGCTGCGCGCCAGTTGCAGAATGTACCATGCCAGCAACCCCAGAATGATAAAGGCCAGGCCCAGATGGGTGGCCAGCCGGTAGGAGGCGACCGAGGTCATGCCCTCGCCCTGGGTGACACCCGAGGCAACCATCCACCAGCCAACCGCGCCCTGCACCCCGCCCAGCAGGCCGGGCAGGACCAGCCGCCCGGTCCAGCCAGCGGGGATCTTGCGCGCCAGCAGGAAACCGAAGAACCCCAGCGCCCAGACCAGCCCGATCACCCGGCCCAGCTGACGGTGGCCCCATTCCCACCAATAGATCGACTTGAAATCGGCCAGCTCCATCCACTGGTTCTGCAAGCGCCACTGGTCGATCTGCTTGTACTTGTCGAATTCGGCCTGCCAGTCGGCCTCGCTCAGCGGCGGTATCGCTCCGGTGACCGGGCGCCATTCGGTGATCGAGAGACCACTGTCAGTCAGCCGGGTCAGCCCGCCCACCACGATCATCGCCACCACCAGCGCAAAGAGCACCGCCAGCCAGGCCCGGATCGCGCCGCGCGCGCCGCCCCGTCCCCGGTCGATCATGCCGGGCTGTGCCGCCGCCGCCCGCGTTCCGTCCGAGACCTCTTCAAAGATGCTGCGCTTGCCGCTCATGCCATCCTCATTCCTGTCGCTTTGACTGCAAGCTAGGCCTCGGGCGCGCCAAGGTCCAGCACCCGGCTCAGCCGCGTTCCTTCCAGCGGACCATCTGCCGCATGATCCCGTGCAGCATCTGCACATCCGCGCGGGTCAGCCGCATCCGGCTCCACAGGTTGCGCAGGTTCTGCTGCATGCCCTCGGCCTTTTCCGGCGGAAAAAAGAAGCCCGCCTCGTCCAGCCGCTGCTCGTAATGCTCGGCCAGCTTCTCGATCTCGAGCCCCGTGGCCCAGTCGCCCTTGGGACCGGGCGCGTCGGCCTCATGCACCACATCCCCGGTCTGGCGCATCCACTCATAGGCCACAAGCAATACGCATTGACCAAGGTTCAACGAGGCATAATCGGGGTTCACCGGCACGGTGATGATCGCATTGGCGCGCGAAATATCATCGTTTTCCAGCCCGGCCCGCTCCGGCCCGAACAGTACCGCCACCTTCTCGCCCGCCGCCAGTTTCTCGGCGGCCATCTGCATGGCGCGTTCGGGGCTGTAGACCGGCTTGGTCATCTCGCGCGGACGCGCGGTGGTGGCAAAGACATAGGTGCAATCCGCCAACGCACCCGGCAGATCGTCATGGAGCTGCGCCTCGTCCAAAAGCCGCCCCGCGCCCGAGGACATGGCGACCGCCCGGCTGTTGGGCCAGCCATCGCGCGGGGCCACGATGCGCATCCGGTCCAGGCCGAAATTCCACATCGCCCGCGCGGCGGCGCCGATATTCTCTCCCATCTGCGGCCGCACAAGCACGATTGCGGGCTGCGCCTTGTCGCTGGGCATGTCTCACCTCCGAATGTTGTGCCCGCTCTAGCGCCCGGAGGCCTGATGGACAAGACCGCCCCTGCCCTTCATTCCGCACCAAATACTCCGGGGGACAGAACAAAATTCGACGAATTTTGTTCGCCCCGGGGGCAGAGCCCCCGGAAACCGGCCCTTGACCAGAAGCCCCTTCGCCATATTCCCATTCGCCGTCCGATCGGCTAAACGGCAGCAACTCCAGACCAGAGGTCCCGCCATGGAAACCCCCGAACAGCCGCAGCTTTACCTGATCACCCCGCCCAGCATCGACCTCGACCTCTTTCCCGACCAATTGGCGCGGGTGCTCGACGGGGCCGAGATCGCCTGCATCCGACTGGCCCTGGCCAGCCGGGACGAGGATCTGCTGTCGCGCGCGGCGGATGCCTGCCGCGAGGTTGCCCATGCGCGCGATATCGCGCTGGTGATTGCCGATCACGTGCTGCTGGCCCAGCGGCTGGGGCTGGATGGGGTGCATCTGTCCGATGCCGCCCGCTCGGTCCGCGCTGCCCGCAAGGAACTGGGCGCCGATGCCATCGTCGGCAGTTTCTGCGGCACCTCGCGCCATGACGGCATGAACGCGGGCGAGGCCGGGGCCGATTACGTGGCCTTTGGCCCGGTGGGCGCGCATGGGCTCGATGACGGCAGTGTGGTCGATCCCGAACTCTTTGAATGGTGGTCGGCGGTGATCGAGGTTCCGGTGGTGGCCGAGGGCGGACTGACGCCCGAGATGGTGCGCAGTCTGGCCGCGCAGACCGATTTCTTTGGTATCGGCGACGAGCTCTGGGGCGCTGAGGATCCGCTCGCCGCGCTCAAGGCCCTGACGGCGGCGATGGGCTGACGTGCGGGCTCAGGCCAGCAGCGTCCGTTCCACCACCCAATAGGCGCCGATCATCGCGATCAGCATCGAGGCCGGGATCGCGATGCGGCCCCGGTACCAGCGCCGGTTGCGGAACCACAGGCCGACGCTCAGGAACGCGGCGGCGATCACCGCCAGCTGGCCAAGCTCGACCCCGATGTTGAAGCCTAGGAGCGCCGGCAGGAACTGACCGGCGGGCAGGCCGAATTCTTCCAGCACACCGGCAAAACCCAGCCCGTGCAGCAGACCGAAGCCAAAGACCATCACCGGGCGCCAGGCATGCAGGCGGCGCACCAGGATGTTTTCCAGCGCGACAAATGTGATCGAGGCGGCGATCAACGGCTCGACAATCGCCGGATCCACCCGGATCGTCCCCGTCGCCCCCAGCGCCAGCGTCAGCGTATGTGCCAGCGTAAAGGCGCTGATCTGCCACAGCAGTGGCCGTAGTCGCGGCGACAGGAAAAACAGGCCCAGCACGAACAGGATATGATCCAGCCCCTTGGGCAGGATATGGGTGAAGCCCACCGGAATGTAGGCCTGAAAGGTCTCGAGCGGTCCCAGCGCCGCGCCGCCTGCCAGCGGGATGGGCGGGCTGCTTTCACCGCCCTGAAGGTAGCCGGTATAGGGATCGTCGACCCCTTGTTGGCGCAACACCAGCGCGCCCGCTCCGCTGGGCCAGGTCAGTGTCAGGCTGGCCGCGCCAGCGGGCAGGTAAGCGGTGAGCAGCAGGTGCGAGACACGTGGCAGGTCGGGATTGCCGACGACCGGAATGCGCGCACCTTCATAGGACAGTTCCAGCGGCACGTCACCGGCGTTGAGACTCAGCTGGTCCTTCCAGGCGACGGCGAAATCCCGCACCTTCGGCTCCAACTCGGCCGCGCCCATGGCACGTAGCTGGTCATAACTGTCCGACCCGTCGGACTCATCGGTATCGTCCAGCCCATCCAGGTCGATCCCGGCCACAAAGGCTTCGACGTTCAGACGCAGATCAAGGATGACTGTCTCGTTTTCGACCCGCAGATCGGCAACCGTGGGCGTGACCTCATGGGCGCTGGCCACCCCTGTCAGCGGGCTTGACAGCAGCGCCACAAACGCCAGCTTGAACAGCACCGCCAAAAAGGCTCCACCCATGTTCCGCATCCTTGTCCCGCTCCTCTGCCTCATGTTTCCTGCCTCGCCCGGGCTTGCTCATGAGTTTTGGATCGAACCCCATGAATTTCAAGTGGAAACCGGTGCCGAACTGGTGGCCGATCTGCGCGTGGGAGAGCGGTTCGTGGGTGCCGCGCAAGTTTTCTTTCCCGACCGCGCACCGCGGTCCGAGATCCGTGTCGCAGGCGAAATCAGACCCTATGCTGGGCGAATGGGCGATGTTCCGGCGATCCGGCTGGTGGCCGACACGCCGGGCCTGTGGGTGCTGGTGCATGAAACCAGCCCCAGCAGCGTGAAATACAAGGAATGGCAGAAATTCGCGGATTTCGCCGCCCACAAGGATATTCCCGATATCGAGGCCTGGCACGCCGCGCGCGGGCTTCCCCGGCAGGATTTCTTCGAGACCTATACCCGCCATGTCAAGGCACTGATCGGGGTCGGCGCGGCAGAGGGCGAGGACAGCGAAACCGGGATGGAGACCGAATTCGTCGCGCTCACAAACCCTTATACCGATGATCTGTCCGGCGGCATGCGGGTGCTGCTGCTGTATCAGGGTCAGCCGCGCGCGCAGGCGCAGGTCGAGGTATTCGCGCGTGCGCCCGATGGCGCTGTCACCGTGCATCTCGCCCGCACAGATGCGACGGGGCACGCCACCCTGCCCGTCTTGCCGGGATATGATTATCTGCTCGATGCGGTGGTCCTGCGCCCTGCGCCCGAGGGGGAACGCGCGGTCTGGCAATCGCTCTGGGCCGGGCTCAGCTTTGCGGTGCCCCTGCGCTGAAACTGTCTCCAAGCTTGCACCACTCTGGTCGCTGTGCATGCTTGGCATCAGGAGATTGGACTGATCCGTTATTAACAACACGAACCAGGAGCAAACACCTTGTCCGGCAAATTCATCATCTACCACATTCCAGTCTGCCCCTTTTCACAACGGATCGAGATACTTCTGGCGCTGCGCGGTCTGACCGATGCGGTCGAGTTCCGCGTTGTCGACATCACCCGGCCACGTGATCCGGAGTTGTTGGCCAAGACCCGCGGAACCACGGCCCTGCCGGTGCTGGAAACGCCGGACGGCAGGATCATCAAGGAAAGCCTCGTCATTCTGCGCTATCTCGACGAGGTTCTGCCCGGCGGCGCGTTGCGGCGCAGCGATCCGGCGGAACATGCGATCGAATCCATGCTGGTCGCCAGGGAAGGCGCGTTTGTCACCGCGGGCTATCTTTACGTGATGAACCAGGACCGATCACAGCGCGCGGCGCATCTGGACAGGCTGCTGGGCCTTTATCGCGGCCTCGACGATTTCCTTGTCGAGCACAATCCCAAAGGCACATGGTTGTTCGACGCGTTCGGACTGGCCGAGGCCGTTTACACGCCGATCTTCAAACGGTTCTGGTTCCTGGACTATTACGAGGGTTTCGCGCTGCCCGACGATCCGGCCTATGACCGGGTTCGTGCCTGGCGCACGGCCTGCATGGCACACCCCGCCACCGGTCAGGTCAGCGAGGAAGAGATCGTGAAGCTTTACTACGATTACGCGCTTGGCGCCGGAAACGGCGCGCTGGTCGATGGGCGCAAGGTGTCGAGTTTCGCCTTTGAACCCGACTGGCGCTCGCGGCCATGGCCACCGCGCGACAAATACGACGGCACTGCCTCGGACGCGGCACTTGGCCTTTTATCCGCCTGAGCGGGATACGCATGCCCGCTTGCACACGCTCGCGCCCTGCGGCATGAGGGCAGGATGACCCAAACCTCGGATATTCTCTGTATCGGCTCGGTCCTGTGGGACGTGATCGGACGCTCGGCCAGCCATATGCGGCAGGGTTCGGACGTGCCGGGCCGGATCACCCGCCTGCCCGGCGGCGTCGCGATGAACATCGCCATGACTCTGGTGCGCTTCGGCATGCGCCCCACCCTGCTCACCGCCATCGGCCGCGATGCCGAAGGCGACGAGTTGATCCGCGCCTGCGCCCAGATGGGCATGTGCACCGATCACGTCTATCGCTCGGACGACCTGCCCACCGACCGCTATATGGCGGTCGAGGGCGCCAACGGGCTGATCGCCGCCATTGCCGATGCCCATTCGCTCGAGGCGGCAGGACCCAAGATCCTGCGCCCGATGCTGGACGGCACGCTGGGCAGTGCCGCCACGCCCCATGCCGGGCCGGTGGCTCTGGACGGCAACCTGACCCTGTCGCTGCTCGAAGAAATCGCGCATAGCCCCGCCTTTGCCCGCGCCGACCTGCGGGTGGCCCCGGCCTCTCCCGGCAAGGCGGAGCGGTTGCTGCCCTTCGTGCGTCAGGGCCGCGCCACGCTCTATGTCAATCTCGAGGAAGCGGGCCTGCTCTGCCAGACAGAGTTTGGCGATTCCGCCAGCGCCGCCCAGGCTTTGCTGGAGCGCGGCGCCCAGCGGGTGCTGGTCACCGATGGCGGACGCTCGGCCAGCGAGGGCGACGCCAACCGCCTGATCACCCAGACCCCGCCCGCCGTTCTGGTCACCCGTGTGACCGGCGCGGGCGACACATTTATGGCGGCCCATATCGCCGCCGAGGCGCAGGGCGCCGACCGCGACCAAGCCCTGTCGCGCGCGCTGCATGCCGCCGCAACCTATGTATCCGGAGAGACCCCCCTGTGATCGACCTGCACCTGTCAGCCGAGGTTCACGCCGCCCGAGTCGCGGGCACCCCCATCGTGGCGCTGGAAAGCACCATCATCACCCATGGCATGCCCTATCCGCAGAATGTCGAGACCGCCCGCGCGGTGGAACAGGACATCCGCGACGCCGGCGCCGTGCCCGCCACCATCGCGGTGATCAACGGGCGGCTGCATGTGGGGCTGGAACCCGATCAGCTTGATGCGCTGGGACAGGCGCAGGGGGTGGCGAAACTCTCGCGCGCCGACATGGCCGCCTGTATCGCCACCGGCGGCACCGGCGCCACAACCGTGGCCGCCACCATGATCGCCGCCCGGTTCGCCGGGATCGAGGTATTTGCCACCGGCGGCATCGGCGGGGTGCACAAGGGGGCCGAACAAAGCTTTGACATCTCGGCAGACCTGCACGAATTGGCCCAGACCCCGGTCACCGTGGTCGCTGCCGGGGCCAAGGCCATTCTCGACCTGCCCAAGACCCTTGAGGTGCTGGAAACTCTGGGCGTGCCGGTCATCGCCTATGGGCAGGACAGCTTTCCCGCCTTCTGGTCGGCCACCTCGGACCTGCCGGCGCCGCTCCGGATGGATGACAGCGCCAGCATCGCCCGCGCCCATGCCGCCCGCCGCGCGCTGGGCCTGCCGGGCGGCCAGCTGGTCGCCAACCCGATCCCGGCTGCCGACCAGATCGCAGCCGAGGATCTGGCCCCGGTCATCGCACAGGCGCAGGCCCAGGCCGATGCGCAGGGGATCGCGGGCAAGGCGGTGACGCCCTTCCTGCTACAGGCGATATTCGAGGCGACCGGGGGCCGCTCGCTGACGGCCAATATCGCGCTGGTGCGCAATAATGCGCGCCTGGCCGCGAAAATCGCCCGGGATCTGATCGCGCTGGGGGGCTGACGGGCGTTTCCCAAGCCCCCCATTGCGGGCGCGCGGCGGAATGACTACGTTCCCCCACAAACGCGCGGACGGACCCGATGAACACACCCTTTGACGAAGAACCCCATCACGTGAAACCCCGCCGGTTCGCCGGGCTGCGCGCCTCGTTCCTGACCGGCATCGTGGTGATCGCGCCGGTCAGCCTGACCATCTGGCTGTTCTGGTCCGTGGTCGGCTGGGTCGACAGTTTCGTGCTGCCGCTGGTGCCGCATCAATTCCGCCCCGAACAGTATATCGGCATCAACCTGCGCGGTGTCGGGGTCATCTTCCTGCTGGTCTTCACCATCCTTGTGGGCTGGATCGCCAAGGGCATCATCGGCCGCTCGCTGATCCAGTATGCCGAAGGGCTGGTCGACCGGATGCCGGTGGTGCGCTCGGTCTATTCCGGGATCAAGCAGATCTCGGAAACGGTGTTTGCCCAGACCGAACGCAGCTTCGAACAGGCCTGCCTGATCCAGTATCCGCGCCGGGGCATCTGGGCCATCGGCTTTGTCTCGACCACCGCCAAGGGCGAGATCGCCGACAAGGCCGAGACCGGCGGCCGGTTGATGAGCGTGTTTGTCCCCACCACGCCCAACCCGACCTCGGGCTTTCTGCTCTATTTCCCCGAAGAGGACGTGATCATCCTCGACATGTCGGTCGAGGACGCGGCCAAGCTGGTGATCTCGGCGGGCCTTGTCTATCCCAACGACAAGCAGAAGAGCGACGAGTGAGCGTCATTCGCGTCGCCCGGTCCGAAGACGCCGCCCCGCTGGCCGCGCTCTCGATCGAGGTTTGGCTGGCCACCTATGTCAAACACGGTGTGCGGGCGGATTATGCCGACTATGTCCTGACCAGCTTTACCCCTGCCGCCATGGAGGCGCTGATCACCGCCCCTGCCAGCACGGTGCTGGTGGCCGATTGCGCCGAGGGGATCGGCGGCTATCTGCATCTCAGGCATGACAGCCCGGCCCCGGCGGGCCAGGCCCGCGTCGAGATCGACAAGCTCTACGTTCAGCCGCGCCATCAGGCCGCCGGGCTGGGCCGCGCGCTGTTGCGGGCCGGGCTGGCGGGGTTGGCTCCCGGCACGCTTGCCTGGCTGATGGCCAGCTCCGAGAATGACCGTGCGTTGCGGTTCTACCGCGCGCGTGGATTTGCCCATGTGGGCGACACACATTTCCGGCTGAACGAGAACGCCTATCTGAACCATGTGTTCCAGATCGAGGCCGGGGCCTAGCCGAACATCGCCTCCATATCGACAGTGGAGCGCTGACCCAGATCGTCCTTGTGGGCCTTCAGGAAACCGTCCGCCGCCGTCCGGCCCGCCTGTTTCAGCCGATCCAGGATCTGGGGCAGCGGAACCACCTTGGTTGCCACCGACAGGCTGTTCATCAGCGCGTCATCGGCGATCATATGAACCAGGACCCGGCTCATCCGCCCCCGCTCCAGCGTGCCATCCTCCAACAGCCGCTGCACGAAGCGGATCGCCCGCAACTCGCGCAACAGGGACGAGTTGAAGCTGATCTCGTTGATCCGGTTCTGGATCTGCTGCGGCGTGACCGGCAGCGCGTCACGCTCCAGCGGGTTGATGTTGACGATCACCACATCGTCGGGCAGGTCGCGGTTGAACAGCGGGAACAGCGCCGGATTGCCGGTATAGCCACCATCCCAATAGGCTTCGCGCCGCCCGGTCTCGGGGTCGTCGATCTCGATCGCCTGGAACAGGGTCGGCAGACAGGCCGAGGCGAGGATGGCATCGGTGCTGATCTCCTCCTCGGCAAAGACCCGAATCTTGCCGGTGCGCACCCTTGTGGCACAGATATAGAGCTTTGGCCCCTCATGGGCGCAGACATTGGCGAAATCCAGCGCCTCGACCACGAGGCGCAGGGGATTGCCGTAAAATGGCCCATAGGCATAGGGCGAGACGAGGCGCGACCATGTTTCGGCCAGGGCAAAGGGGGCGGAATACTCCAGCACGCGCGCCAGCTGCGCCGGGTCCCCGCCCCCCAGCCAGCCGCTGATCCGGTCGTCGGTGACCGCGCCCATGCGCCGCCAGACCCGGTCCAGCGCGTCGCGAGCGCCCGCGCGCCCTCCGGCCACCATGCCGGCCTTGAAGGCAGCCCCGTTCAGCGCCCCGGCCGACGTGCCGGTGATCGCCGCCACCTCGACATCCGCCTCGTCCAGCAAGCGGTCGAGCACGCCCCAGGTAAAAGCGCCATGTGCACCGCCGCCCTGCAAGGCCAGATTGATCCGACGCACCGCCATCCCCTCTTCATTTCGCTACAAATACTCCGGGGGGAGGCGACAAAATTCTGCGAATTTTGTGCCAGGGGGCAGAGCCCCCCTCCGCCCTCGGCTCAAAGTGCGGTCCAGCCGCCATCGACACTGATCGTGGTGCCGGTGATCTGGGCCGCCGCATCGGAACACAGGAACACGGCGGTGCCGCCCAATTGTTCGACAGTTGCAAATTCCTTGGACGGTTGCCGCTCCAGCATGACCTTCTTGATCACGTCCTCGCGGCTCATCCCGTATTTCTCCATCGTGTCGGGGATCTGCGCCTCGACCAGCGGGGTCAGCACATAGCCGGGGCAGATGGCGTTGCAGGTAATCGGGTCTTGCGCGGTTTCCAGCGCCACGGTCTTGGTCATGCCGACCACCCCATGCTTGGCCGCCACATAGGCCGCCTTGAAGGGCGAGGCGGTCAGGCCATGGGCCGAGGCGATGTTGACGATCCGCCCCCAGCCCGCGGCGCGCATCATCGGCAGCGCGGCAGCCATGGTGTGAAAGGCCGAGTTCATGTTGATCGCGATGATGGCATCCCACTTCTCCTGCGGGAACTCGTCGATCGGCGCCACGTGCTGGATACCCGCATTGTTGACCAGGATATCGCAACGTCCGGCCTGCGTGATCAGCGCCCGGCACGCCTCCCCCTTGGACATATCGGCCTGGATATAGCGGGCGGTTACGCCGAACTCGGCGGCGATGCCCGCGGCCAGGGCATGATCCTCGTCTCGGTCGGTGAAAGAGTTCAGCACCACATCGGCACCCGCCCGCGCCAGTTCGCGCGCGATGCCCAGGCCAATGCCCGAATTCGATCCGGTGACGATTGCGGTCTTGCCGTTCAGCGACATGTCTTTCCCTCTCTTCAGCAGGCTCTGTCGCGGGTCACCCTGCCATGCTGCACCTGCAAAGAAAACGGGGAATCTCGGAACCGGCGGTCCCGGAACGGGGGGCGCAGCCCCTCGGAACAAAATTCGCAGAATTTTGTCGTCTCCCCAAGCCTGTGGGTCACGAATTGAAAGGGGGGCCTGGCGGCGGCTTCCCGCGTATCCGTAAAAGGGAGCGCGCAGAAAAAAACGCCCGCACAAGGCGGGCGTTAAGTTATTGAGGCAGGTTTCATACAGGCAAGAAACCTATCGAGCAGTGACCCCTTTATAAGCAATTCCACGCCCGCATCCAAGCTAAAAGTTTGAAAAGACGTGAAACCATCGTTAGGGTGAGGGCCAAGAAAATAAGGCCCGAGCAGGATTGTTGCGCAAGTGCGACCAGATTATTTCCGACCCTTCCGCCCTCTGACGGCGGGAATCGCCCTTCTATTGGGGGTCAGTTTCGCCTCTGCAGAATCACGCCACGCCATAGCTATGTATGGCGAGCCCGCCCTGCCACCGGATTTTGTGTCCCTGCCCTATGCCAACCCTGACGCGCCCAAGGGCGGTCGGATCGTGTTCGGCAATACCGGCGGCTTCGACAGCCTCAATCCCTTTGCCCAAAAAGGCACCTATCCCTGGCAGATGCCGTTCTGGTCCTACGAGAGCCTGATGGGCCGATCCTGGGATGAGCCGTTCACGCTTTACGGCCTTTTGGCCGAATCGGTCGAGACGCCGCCGGACCGCTCCTGGGTCGAATTCACCCTGCGCGAGGAGGCCCGATTCTCGGATGGCAGCCCGGTCACGGTCGAAGATGTAATCTGGTCCTACCGGACTTTGGGCACCGAGGGGCATCTGCGCTATCGCGGTTTCTGGTCGCGCATCGCCAGTATCGAGGCGACGGGGCCACGCAGCGTGCGCATCACTTTCGCCGATGACGACCGCGAACTGGCCATGCTGGCGGGCCTGCGCCCGATCCTGCAAAAGGCCCAGTGGGAGGGGCGCAGCCTGGCCGAGGGCAGCATTCACGACATCCCCATCGGCACCGGTCCCTATGTGGTCTCGGCCTATGAGCCGGGGCGCTACGTGAGCTTTGCCCGCAATCCCGACTATTGGGGCGCCCATCTGGGCTTTCGCCGCGGCACCATGAACTTCAACGAGATGCGGATCGACTTTTTCGGCGATGGTGCGGTGCTGATGGAGGCGTTCAAGGCCGGCGAGTTGAGCGCCATTCGCGAGTTCAATGCCCAGAAATGGGACAGCGCCTATGATTTCCCGGCCGCCCAGCGGGGCGATGTGATCAAGACCGAGATCGCCCATGGCAAGCCTTCGGGGATGACCGGTTTCGTGATCAACACCCTGCGCGCACCCTTCGATGACTGGCGCCTGCGCGAGGCGCTGCTGTTGGCCTTCAATTTCGAATTCATCAACGACACGGTGACCGGCGGGGTGATGCCGCGCATCACCTCGTATTTCTCGGGCACCGATCTGGCCTATCGGCCCGGCCCCGCCAGCGGGCGAGAGGCCGAGTTGCTGGCCCCCTTTGCCGCCGACCTGCCGCCCGGCACGCTCGAAGGCTATGCCCTGCCCCGGGGCGATGGCACCGCGCGCAACCGCGCCAATCTGCGCCGCGCCGCGCAATTGCTGGACCAGGCCGGGTTCCGCGTCGAGCAGGGCCAGTTGCTGGATTCCGAAGGCACCCCGCTGGTGCTGCGGTTTCTGCTGCGCCAGGGCGACAGCGACATGCAGACGGTGCTCGAGATCTATACCCGCGCGCTGGAACGGCTGGGCATCGCGGCGCGGATCGAAAAGGTGGACAACGCCCAATATACCGCCCGCGTGGCCGATCTGGATTTCGACCTGACCCCGTTCCGCCGCGACCTGTCGCTATCGCCCGGTAACGAACAACGGCTCTATTGGGGCTCGCAAAGCGCGGGCCAGCCGGGCAGCCGCAACCTGATGGGCGCGGCTTCGCCCGCCATCGACGCCATGATCGACGCCATGCTGGCGGCCACCACACAGGAGGAAATGACCGAGGCAACCCGCGCGCTGGATCGGGTATTGACCGCCGGGCGCTATGTGATCCCGATATGGCGCTTCGATGTGGGACGCATCGCCCATATCAGGCAGCTGCGCTTTCCGCCCAATCCACCGATCTATGGTGACGGGCCGCAATACATGCCGGATGTCTGGTGGTACCAGGACTGACCTTCGCAACACGCTATAGGTGTGGCGCCAGCAAATACTCGCCCAAATATCGTGCGGCGTTTTGCCCGGTGCTTGCAAAGCTGTTACATTTCTAGGCTGAGGCAGGGGAGGAGCGTTTCCGTCAACCACCCACGAAGGAATGCTCAGCGATGTTGACCTGGACCGACCTGACACAGGATTGGGCAAGCTCCTTTGCACGTGCAAAGCGGCGGTTTCCCAATCTGGATGATGGTGACATGCCGTTCCTGAAGCTCGACCGCGGCCGATTCGAAGCCTATCTGGCCGCCCGCCACAACCTGACCCTGTCAGAAGCGCGCGAGGAGCTGGAGGATTTTCTCTATGTCGAAACGCTCAGCCGCGAACTCGAAGACTAGTCTCCACCTCAGACCAGCGAGGTCACCCACAGGATGGTGGCGTCCTCGTCGCTGACCGACACCACGTTATGGCCCATCGAGGCATCGTAGTAGGCGCTGTCGCCCCGGCGCATCTCGATCGGCTCATAGAATTCGGTGTAAAGCCGGATCACCCCGGTCAGCACATACAGGAATTCTTCGCCGTCATGACGGACCCAGCCGTCGAACTCCTCCATCGTGCGGGCGCGGACGCGGGCGCGATAGGGCAGCATCTGTTTCTTGGTCAGGCTGTCGGCAAGCAGCTCGTGTTCATAGGTGGCGGTGGCGTGGCCCGAGCCGGAGCCGGATTTTGTCACCGTCATGCGCCCGTTCACCTGCCCCTTTTGCGGCGGGGTGAACAGCTGGGGCACCGAGATTTGCAGCCCCACCGCCAGCTTCTTCAGCGCCTCATAGGTGGGCGACATCTGGCCGTTTTCGATCTTGCTCAGCGTCGAGCGTGCAAGACCGGCCTGACTGGCCGCCTGTTCCAGCGTCCAGTCGCGCGCCTTGCGCAACTCGCGCACGCGCGCGCCCAGATCCAGCGGCTCGGCCTCGGCCTCGGCGCCGTTTTCGCGGGCGATACGGATCAGGGATGACGGGTCGCGCTTGGTCATGACCGGTCTATAGGCGCAGCCGCGCCCGCTTGCAACGGGCGCGGTGTCGGGCTAGCCAAGGGCCATGCTGTCGATCTTTGACCAAGGGCCGCCGCCGCCCTGCCCCGCCCCGTTCAACCTGGCCGCCCATGTAATGCGCCACGCCCGCCGCCAGCCCGACAAGGTGGCGCTGTCGGTGCTGCGTCCCGATGGCGCCGAAGAGTGGAGCTATGCCCGACTGGAGCAAGCCATCCTGGGCACCGCGACGGGGCTGTTGCAGGCGGGTCTGGCGCCCGGCGACATCGTGCTGATGCGGCTGGGAAACACGGTCGAGTTTCCCATCGCCTATCTGGGCGCCATCGCGGCGGGGATCGTGCCGGTGCCGACCTCGTCACAACTGACCGAGCCCGAGACCGCGCGCATGATCGCCGACCTCGCGCCCGCCGCCATCCTGCGCGCGCCCGATGTGGCCTGTGCCCCGCATCCCAAACAGATCGGCATCGAGGCGTTGAATGCCATGCACGCCCTGCCGCCCGCCGACTATGCGCTGGGCGACCCCGAGCGGCTGGCCTATGCGGTCTATACCTCGGGCACCTCAGGCAAGCCGCGCGCGGTGGCCCATGCCCATCGCGCCATCTGGGCGCGGCAGATGATGGTCGAGGGCTGGTATGGGCTGACGCCCGAGGACCGGCTGTGCCATGCGGGCGCCTTCAACTGGACCTATACGCTGGGCACCGGATTGATGGACCCCTGGGCCATCGGCGCGACCGCGCTGATCCCCGAACCCGGCACCGATATTGCCGCCGCGCCCGGCCTGCTGGCCGCGCATGGCGCCACCCTCTTTGCCGCCGCGCCCGGTGTGTTTCGCAAGATGCTGCAAGGGGCGCGCGTGCTCGACCTGCCCGCTTTGCGCCATGGCCTGTGCGCGGGCGAAAAACTGCCGCGCGCCTTGCACGAAAGCTGGACCCGCGCCACCGGGACCGAGCTGTACGAGGCCTTCGGCATGTCCGAATGCTCCACCTTCATCTCTTCCAGCCCTGCCCATCCGGCGCGTGGTGACGCGCTGGGCCAGCCGCAGATGGGCCGCCGCGTCGCCATCCTTGGCCCCGACGGGCCAGTGCCGCAGGGCCAGCCCGGCACCATCGCGGTGCATCGGGGCGACCCGGGCCTGATGCTGGGTTATCTGAACGCGCCCGACGAAGCCGCCGCCCGGATGCAGGGCGACTGGTTCCTGACCGGCGATCAGGGCGCCATGGCCATCGACGGGCAGATCACCTATCTGGGCCGCGACGACGACATGATGAATGCGGGCGGCTATCGCGTCTCGCCGGTCGAGGTCGAGGCCGCGCTGATCCGCTTTCCCGGCATCGAGCAGGTCGGCGCCGCCGCCGTCGAGGTGAAACCCGACACCTATATCATCGCCGCCTTCTATACCGGCCCCGCCGAACTGGACGCGGGCGCGCTGAGCACCTATGTCGAGGCCAATCTGGCCCGCTACAAACAGCCGCGCGCCTTTGTGCATCTTCCGGCGCTGCCCACGGGCGGCAATGGCAAACTCCTGCGCCGGGCGCTCCCGGCCTATTTCAAGGCCCCGCAACCATGACCCAGACCGTCAAGCTCGACATCCTGTCCGATCCGATCTGCCCCTGGTGCTATATCGGCAAGACCCAGCTGGACAAGGCGCTGGCGGCGATCCCGGATCATCCCTTTGTCATCGAATGGCACCCCTTCCAGCTCAACCCCGACATGGCCCCCGAGGGCATGGACCGGCGCGAGTATCTGGAGCGCAAGTTCGGCGGCAAGGAGGGCGCGGTGCGCGCCTATGCGCCGGTGGTGGAACATGCCGAAAAGGCCGGGCTGGCGATTGACTTCGAGGCGATGCAGCGCACCCCGAACACGCTGGACGCCCATCGGCTGATCCACTGGGCCGGGGTCGAGGGCAAGCAGACAGAGGCCGTCGATGCCCTCTTTGCCGCCTATTTCACCGAGGGCCGCGATATCGGTGACGCCGAGGTGCTGGCCGATATCGCCGACAGTATCGGCATGGATGCCGCCGTGGTCCTGAAGCTGCTGAAATCGGATGCCGACCGCGACGATATCGCCAAGCGCGACAGCCATTCGCGCGAGATGGGGGTCAGCTCGGTCCCGACCTTCATCGTCGCCAACCAGCACGCGGTTCCGGGCGCGCAGCCGCCGGAGCTGTGGGAACAGGTGATCCGCGAAATCATGTCTCAGATCGAGACCACCTCCGCATGAACGCACAGATATCTGTGCGGTTCTGAACTGGTCCCCTCTGCCCGCCCATGTTAGCGCCAAAGCAGAGGAGACCCCCAGATGGCAGACCGGATGTCCAAGGCCGAATTCATCGCGCTGATCGCTATGATGTTCGCAACCATCGCCTTTTCCATCGACTCGATGTTGCCCGCCCTGCCCGAGATCGGGCAGGAGCTGAGCCCGGATGCGGTGAACCGGGCGCAGCTGATCTTGACCTCTTTTGTGTTGGGCATGGGCATAGGCACGTTCTTTACCGGTCCGCTGTCGGATGCCTTTGGCCGCAAGCCGGTGATCTATGGCGGTGCGGCGCTTTACATCCTGGCCAGCGCGGTAGCCTTGTTCAGTTCGTCTTTGGAGTTGGTGCTGGCTGCCCGTGTCGCCCAGGGACTGGGTGCTGCCGGGCCGCGCGTGGTGGCAATGGCCGTGGTGCGCGACCTTTATTCCGGGCGCCAGATGGCACGGATCGTGTCGATTGCGATGCTGATCTTTACCCTGGTGCCGGCGGTGGCACCGCTGTTGGGGGCCGGGGTGATCGCGCTGGTCGGCTGGCGCGGCATATTCCTCTCGTTCATCCTGTTCTCTACCATTGTTGTGCTGTGGATGGGACTGCGCCTGCCGGAGTCACTTCCGGTCGAGAACCGCCGCCCGTTTCGCGGCCCGCTATTGGCCGATGCGGTACGCCAGATGTTCGCCCATCCCACCGTACGCCTGTCGATCATGGTGCAGACACTGTGCATGGGCACGCTCTTTACCATGCTGACCATGGTGCAGCCGGTTTATGACGTGATCCACGACCGCGCCGACAGCTTTCCGTTCTGGTTCGCGCTGGTGGCGCTGATGTCGGGCTCGGCCAGCCTTCTCAACGCGGCGCTGGTGGTGCGGTTGGGCATGCGCCGGATGGTGACCTGGTCACTGGGCGCGCAGATCGTATTCACCGCTTGCATGATCGCCAGCGGCTGGGTCGAGATGTCTCCCGACGCGCGGTTCGGCCTGTTCGTGGCCTGGCAGACGGCGGTATTCTTCATGGCCGGCACCACGCTGGGCAATCTGAACGCCATCGCGATGGAGCCTATGGGTCATATTGCAGGCATGGCCGCCTCTGTCATCGGAGCGGTTGCCACGGTGCTGGCCGCCGCCATCGCCGCCCCTGTCGGCCTGCTGTTTGATGGCTCGATGGCGCCACTCACCACCGGGAGCCTGCTGATGTGCGGGCTGGGCTTTGCCCTGATGCTGCATATGGGCCGGATCGAAGAGCGCGTGATCGCCTGATCCGGCCTTGCACGTATCGCGCAAGATCGTGTTGCCGCCAGAGGACCGAAGCGTCCTGAATGGCAGGCCCTTCAGCGCCCCGTCATCGGAGCGACAGGGCAATTGTGGTTAATACACGATACAAAATGCGGTATGCTCCGACGATATTCAAAGGGAGTTGGCAATGACTGATTATGGCTATGACCTGGGCAACCATACCTGCCCGATCACCACGACATCCCCCGAAGCGCAATTGTGGTTCGACCGCGGTCTCATCTGGACATACGGCTACAATCACGAAGAAGCCGCCGTCTGTTTTCGCCGCGCACTGGAACATGACCCCGACTGTGCCATGGCCCATTGGGGCATCGCCTATTCCACCGGCCCCAATTACAACATGCCCTGGGACCTGTTCGACGTCGACGGACGCGTCAATGCTCTGCAAACCGCCCATGACGCGACGCAGGCCGCAATGGCGCGGCTCGAGGGCTGCACGCCCGTAGAACAGGCGCTGATCCGTGCCCTGCCCGCGCGCTATCCGCAGCGGGACCTGGACGATGACATGCATCGCTGGGACTACGATTTCGCCGATGCGATGCGTGCGGCCTTTGCCACCGAGCCGACACATCTCGACCTGCGTACGGTCTATGCGGAAAGCCTGCTTAACCTGACCCCGTGGAAGATGTGGGACCTGAAGTCGGGCCGGCCCGCCGAGGGCGCCGCCACGCTTGAGGCCCAGGAGGTGCTGGAGACGGCGTTGCGCGACGACCCGGCCGCCATGTCGCATCCGGGGCTTTTGCACCTTTATGTGCACCTGATGGAAATGTCGCCCTTTCCCGAAAAGGCGCTCAAGGCCGGGGATGCCCTGCGCACCCTGGTCCCGGATGCCGGTCACCTGGTCCATATGCCGACCCATATCGACGTCCTGTGCGGACATTATCATGATGTCGTCCATTGGAACCAGAAGGCCGCCGAGGCAGATCTGAAGTACTTCGAACGCGAAGGCGCGTTCAACATCTACACCGGATACCGTATCCACGATTACCATTTCGTAATCTACGGGGCGCTGTTCCTGGGCCAGATGCAACCTGCGCTGGAGGCGAACCAGGGTCTGTGGGACACCACGCCCGAAGAGATGCTGCGCGTCGAAAGCCCGCCCATGGCGGATTATTTCGAAAGCTACATGACGATGGGGCCACATATCCTGATCCGCTTCGGCCGCTGGGACGAGGCCATCGCGCTGGAGCCGCCCGCCGATCCCGACCTGTACCGCTGCCTGACCGCGACCGTGCATTACGCACGTGCCGTAGCCTTTGCCGCCACCGGGCGCGTGCCCGAGGCAGAAGCCGAGGAACAGGTATTCCTGAGCGCCGCCGCACGGGTGCCCGAAAGCCGGTTGCTGCACAATAACCGCGTCGTTGATCTTCTTGAGATCGCAAAGGAAATGCTGCGTGGCGAGATCGAATACCGGAAGGGTAGCTATGATCGGGCCTATGCCCATCTGCGTCGCTCGGTCGAATTGGACGACAATCTGCCATATGACGAGCCCTGGGGCTGGATGCAGCCCACGCGCCACGCCCTGGGCGCGCTGCTGTTCGAACAGGGCCATACCGACGAGGCCGAGGCAGTCTATCGCGCTGATCTGGGCCTGGGCGGCCAGTTGAGCCGCGCCGCCGTACATCCTGACAATGTGTGGAGCCTCAAGGGCTTGCACGACTGTCTGAAAGCCCGTGGCGAAACGGTCGAGATCGTGCAGATCCGCCAGCGTCTGGATCTGGCGCTGGCACGGGCCGACCGGGCGGTCGGCGCGTCGTGCTTCTGCGCCCAGGCGGCGATGCGGGCGGCCGAGTGACGATGAGAGCACTGATCCTGCCGCTGGTCCTGTTTCTCGCCCAACCCGCACTGGCCCAGCGGCAGAGCTTTGTCCCCCGTGACGAGGCCTTGGCAAATACCGATGTTCTTGCCCTGCGCGACAGGCTTCGCGCGGCAGTCGCCGAACGCGATCTGGACGGGCTGGCCGCCGCCGCCTGCCCCGATCTCAGCCTCAGCGACGACGGCCCGGGCGGCCCAGACGAATTGCGCCAGATGCTGACCCCGTCGGGCACCAATCCCCAAAGCGCGGTCGACAACCGCTGGCAAGCGCTGGCCGAAACATTGGCCGCGCCGGGATATTTCGATGCCGAGGGCGAGTTCTGGATGCCCTATCACTGGCGCATCCAGTTGCCCGCCAGGATCGATCCGACACAGGCGTTTTTCGTCAATGGCGAGAATGTGAACCTGCGCCAGGCCCCGGACCGGAGCGGGGATATCCTGACGCGGGTCAGTTTCGAGGTGGTTCTTGCCGCCGGGTTCGACCCCGAGGCCGAGTATCGCGCGGTGATCCTGTCAGACAGCACACGCGGCTATCTGCATCGCGATTACCTGACACCGATGTCGGGACCCCGCGCGGCTCTGGTCCGGTCACCAGAGGGCATCTGGCAACTTTGCACATTCACCACCGGGCGTTGAGCGCGCGGGGACAAAATCTTCGACGAAGATTTTGTAAGCAGATTTTCAACTGAAAATCTGCGCGCTACGCCTTGCTCTTCTTCTCCGCCGCGACCTTTTCGGCCAGATCCCGGGCCACGGCAAAGGCGCCCTTGATCTTGTCTGCATCCGATCGCCAGTCCCGACGCACCACGATCTTGTTGTCCTTGATCTTGGCCAGACCCTTTTGCGCCTGAATGAACTCGACCAGCCCCGCTGGCGAGGCGAATTTGTCGTTGTGGAACTGGATGGTCGCGCCTTTTGGCCCGCCATCCAGTTTTGCGATGCCTGCGCGTTTGCACATGGCCTTGATCCGCACCACCAGAAGCAGCGTGTTCACCTCTTTGGGCAGTTTGCCGAAGCGGTCGATCAACTCGGCGGCAAAGCCCTCAAGCTCGACCTTGGTCGTGAGTGACGAGAGCCGCCGGTAGAGGCCCAGCCGCACGTCCAGATCGGGCACATAGTCTTCGGGGATCAGCACCGGTACGCCCAGGTTGATCTGCGGCGCCCATTGGTCGTCGGCCTCGCTCAGCCCCTCCATCTGGCCGCTGCGGATCTTGGCAATCGCCTCTTCCAGCATCGACTGGTAAAGCTCATAGCCCACATCGGGCATCTGGCCCGACTGTTCTTCGCCCAACAGGTTGCCCGCGCCGCGAATATCGAGGTCCTGCGAGGCCAGTGAAAAGCCTGCCCCCAGCGTATCGAGCGAGGCCAGCACCCGCAGCCGCTTTTCTGCGGCAGGGGTCAGACGCACCCTCGGTTTGGTGGTCAGATAGGCATAGGCGCGCGCCTTGGACCGGCCCACTCGGCCCCGGATCTGGTAAAGCTGCGCCAGTCCGAACATATCGGCCCGATGCACCACCATCGTGTTGGCGGTGGGGATGTCCAGCCCGCTTTCGACGATGGTCGTCGCCAGCAGCACATCGTATTTGCCGTCGTAGAACGCGTTCATCCGGTCGTCGAGCTCACCCGCCGCCATCTGGCCATGCGCCACCACATAGCTCAGTTCCGGCAGCTGTTCCTTCAGGAAGGTCTCGATCTCGGGCAGATCGGTGATGCGCGGCACCACGTAAAAGCTCTGCCCGCCCCTGTAATGCTCGCGCAACAGCGCCTCGCGGATGGTGACCGCGTCGAATTCGCTGACATAGGTGCGGATCGCCAGCCGGTCGATCGGCGGCGTGCCGATGATCGACAGATCCCGCACGCCGGTCAGGCTCAATTGCAGGGTGCGCGGGATGGGCGTTGCCGTCAGCGTCAGCACATGCACGTCCGAGCGCAGCTGTTTCAGCCGCTCCTTGTGACCGACGCCGAAATGCTGTTCCTCGTCGATGATGAGCAGGCCGAGATTCTGGAACCGGATGCCCTTGGCCAACAGCGCATGGGTGCCGATCACGATATCCACCGTGCCGCGCGCCAGCCCCTCGCGGGTCTGCTGCGCCTCCTTGGCCGAGACAAAGCGACTGAGTTGCCGCACCTCCAGCGGAAAGCCCCGGAACCGGTCGCGAAAGCTGGCCGCGTGCTGGCGCGCGAGCAGCGTGGTGGGTGCAATCACCGCCACTTGCAGCCCGGACATGGCCGCGACAAAGGCCGCGCGCATCGCCACCTCGGTCTTGCCAAAGCCGACATCGCCGCAGATCAGCCGATCCATCGGCATGCCCGAATGCAGATCGTCCATCACGTCACCAATGGCGCGCAACTGGTCGTCGGTTTCCTGATAGGGAAAGCGGGCGCTGAAATCCTCCCAGGCATGCGGCGGCGGGTCCATCACCGGCGCCTTGCGCAAGGCGCGTTCGGCGGCCACCCGGATCAGCCGGTCGGCCATCTCGCGAATGCGTTCCTTCAGCTTGGCTTTCTTGGCCTGCCAGGCGCCGCCACCCAGCCGGTCGAGCAACCCCTCTTCATGGCCGTATTTCGACAAGAGCTCGATATTCTCGACCGGCAGGTACAGCCGCGCCTCCTCGGCATAATCGAGCGCGATGCACTCATGCGCGGCACCGGCGGCGGTGATCACCTCAAGCCCGCGATAGCGCCCGATGCCGTGATCCACATGCACGACCAGATCGCCGGGGGTCAGCGATTGGGTTTCGGTCAGGAAATTCTCGGCCTTGCGGCGCCTCTTGGGCTGGCGGATCAACCGGTCGCCCAGCACGTCCTGTTCCGAGATCACGGTCAGGCCGGGCGCTTCGAACCCGTGTTCCAGCGCCCAGACGGCAAGGTGCAGGCCGCGCTTGCCGATGCGGGTGCCGTTTGCCACCGGGATCGCCTCGGCCAGGCCCTCATCCTCGATCAGGCCGGTCAGACGTTCACGCGCCCCTTCGGAGTAGGAGGCGATCAACACCGGACCATCCGCCAGTCGGTCCTTAAGGTGACCGGCCAAGGCCCCGAACAGGCTGACGTTTTCCAGTGCACGCTCGGGTGAGAAATTGCGACCGATCCGGCCGCCCGCGTCGATCACGCCGGGGCCGCTGGCCTGCGGCAACGGGTTGAACTGCATCACCCGCCGATCCGCCAGCAGCGCCGACCAATCGCCATCGTCAAGATACAGCAGCCCCGGCGGCAAGGGTTTATAGACACTGTCCATCCGGGACCGGCCCGACACGGCCAGGCGGCGGGTTTCGTACTGGTCCTGGATACTGTCCCAACGCGCCAGACGGGAAGGCGTCACCTGATCGTCCAGCGTCACCGTGGCACCGGGCAGATAGTCGAACAGGGTTTCAAGCTGCTCGTGAAAGAAGGGCAGCCAGTGTTCGACGCCCTGATGCTTGCGCCCGGCGCTCACCGCCTCGTAGAGCGGATCGTCGCTGCCGGCAGCGCCGAACTCGATGCGATAGTTCTGGCGGAACCGGGTGATGGCCGCCTCGTCCAGAATGACCTCGCTGACCGGGGCCAGTTCGATCAGGTCCAGCTTCTCGGTGGTGCGCTGGGTGGCGGGGTCGAAGCGGCGGGCGCCATCCAGCACGTCGCCAAAGAAGTCGAGGCGCACCGGCCCGCTGTCACCGGGCGGATAGATGTCGATGATACCGCCCCGGATCGCGTAATCGCCGGGTTCCATAACCGTGGGGCTCTGGCTGAACCCCATGCGGACAAGGAACTGTCTCAGCGCCTGTTCATCCACGCGCCGCCCGATCTGGGCGCTGAATGCCGCCTCGCGCAGCAGGTCGCGCGCGGGCACCCGCTGGGTCGCGGCGTTGAGCGTGGTCAGCAGCACGAAACGGTCGGGCATCTGGTGCACCAGCGCCGCCAGTGTCGCCATCCGCGCCGCCGAGACATCGGCATTGGGCGAGACCCGGTCGTAAGGCAGGCAATCCCAGCTGGGAAACACGAAAACCGGCAGATCGGGCGCGAAGAAGGTCAGCGCCGCCCGCATCGCCTCCAGCCGCTTGTCGTCGCGGGCCACATGCAACACCGGGCCGCCCGCGCGGGCGACCTCGTTCAGGATAAGCCGGGCGTCAAAGCCCTCGGGCGCGCCGCCCACCAGCACATGGTTCGGTGCCTTCATCGTGACCTGTCCCTGTCCGTTTCCGTCTGTCTAGCCCAGAACCCCGATCGACAGGTTCTGATACATCCCCCAGAGCGAGGTGAAGAAGATCGATACCATGCCGATGACCTGGGTATAGATCCGGCAGCGACCGATGGCGCGCGCCAGATCCTCACCCGTCAGCGCCTGCCCGCGTACCCGTCGCGCCGTCGACAGGTTCAACAGCGCCACCAGCGACATCGGAAAGGCCAGCAGGAACACCGCCTGCGCGAATTCCATCCCGTAAAAGAACCCAAGCATCGCCAGCGCCGACAGGGTGAAACAGCAAAAGGCAAAGATCCACAATCCGGCGGTGTCGACGATATAGAGCATGCGGTTCACGTTGACCCGTGCGATATCGTCCAGATCCTGCGCCGCCTGCCCGCCGACCCGGCGGGCGCGGGTCACCATGTCATAGGGCACGCCCAGAACCCAGTGACTGGCCGAGGACCAGACCACCGCCAGCGCGATCCAGAACCACAGGTTCGAAAAGCTGCGCATGTCGATAAGTTCGAAGATCGAGGAATACCAATCCAAACGCTCTGCCCTTCCCTCTGGCCGTCATCGCGGCCTTCTATCCCGCCTGCGCGGCCATTGGTACCCTTGTGACCGGATCAATTCCATGCCACCCAATGCACAAATGTGCAAGGAGAGCCATGCATGACCCCGACCGTCGCCGCCTTTCCCGCCGCCCGTTTCCGGCGTGCCCGCAAATCGCCCGCGCTGCGTGCGCTGGTGCGCGAGAATACCCTTGGTGTCGACGATCTGATCTGGCCGGTTTTCGTGCGCGACGGCGAAGGGATCGAGGAACCGGTGCCCTCGATGCCCGGCGTGATGCGCCGTTCGGTCGACAAGATCGCCGAGGCCGCGGTCGAGGCGCAGGCGCTGGGCATTCCGGCCATCTGCCTGTTTCCCTATACCGATGCCGCGCTGAAGACCGAGGATTGCGCCGAGGCCTGGAGCCCCGACAACCTGTCGAACCGCGCCATCCGCGCCATCAAGGCCGCCGCCCCGGACATTGCGGTGATGACCGATGTGGCGCTCGACCCCTACAATATCAACGGCCATGACGGCTATGTGGTCCAGGGTGAGATCGTCAATGACGAAACCGTCGAGGCACTGGTCAAGATGACGCTTGCCCAGGCCGAGGCTGGCGCCGATATCATCGGCCCATCGGACATGATGGACGGGCGCATCGGCGCCATGCGGCAGGCGCTTGAGGCGGCCGGGCATCGCAATGTGCTGATCCTGAGCTATGCCGCCAAATATGCCAGCGCCTTTTACGGGCCGTTCCGCGACGCGGTCGGCGCCTCGGGCGCGCTGACCGGCGACAAGAAGACCTATCAGATGGATCCGGGCAACACGGACGAGGCGCTGCGCCTGATCCAGCGCGACCTGACCGAGGGCGCGGATATGGTGATGATCAAGCCGGGGCTGGCCTATCTGGATATCTGCCACCGGGTGAAACAGAGCTTTGGCGCCCCCACCTATGCCTATCAGGTCTCGGGCGAATACGCGATGATCCGGGCGGCGGCGCAGAACGGCTGGATCGACGGCGAAAAGGTGATGCTGGAAAGCCTGCTGGCGTTCAAGCGCGCCGGTTGCGACGGCATCCTGACCTATTTCGCCCCCGAAGTGGCCCGCATTCTGCAAGGCTGACCGCGCGGGCAATCGGCCCGACGGGCGATATCCCGCGCAAACAGGGCAGTTGTTTGGTGACAGCCGGGTCGGTTCGGCGTAATGTCGCGGCCAAGACCGGGAAAATCCGGCTTGTCAGGCAACAATACAGAGATCGAGAGATATGAGCAGTATCCACCCTCCCCGACTGACCCGTCGTGGCTTTGCCCTTGGCATGGCCGGTTTGACCGTAACCGCCGCATGCGGCAATGGCGTCGGCAATTCCAATGCCTCGCAGATCGACGCGCGCGTCAACGCCACCCTGACCGAGATGTATGCCCAGTTTCCCAACACGGTCGAGATCTCGCAAAAGTCGGCAGGCATGCTGGTGATGCCGCTGCTGACCGAGGCCGGTTTCGTCTTTGGCGGCGGCTATGGGCGTGGCGCCCTGCGCATCGACGGTGTGACGGTGGATTACTACTCGGCGGTCAAGGGCAGCGCCGGATTGCAGGTGGGCGCACAGCAATATGCCCATGTCCTGTTCTTCATGACCCAGGCCGCGCTCAGCGAGTTCCGGCGGTCGAGTGGCTGGGCGGCAGGGGCCGATCTGGAATATGTGGTCAGCGACCAGGGCGACTCTCTGGCCGCCGATACCAATACGCTGCGCTCGCCGGTTCTGGCGGCGGTGTTCGGCCGGGCCGGCCTGCGCGTGGGCGCGACCTTGGAAGGCACCAAATATACCCGCATCATTCCCTGATCGGCGCACTCACACCGGCGCGACGTGGTCATGACCGGGCTCTGATCCATCGCAGGGGCGGCCACCGAGCCGCCCTTTCGTTTTCTCTGCCAATCCCCTAGTGTCGCTCGGGAAATCCGAGTTCGGGGAAATCACGGGTCGCTCATGGGTCTGCTCTTTCGCTGGCTACTTCGCCTTGCCGCCGGTCTGATCGCACTTGCTGTCGCGGCTGTGGTGCTGGTCTATTATCTGGCTGGTCAATCGTTGCCTGAATACAACCAGACCCAAGAGGTTGCCGGGCTGACCGCGCCGGTCGAGATCGTGCGCGACACCCATAATGTGCCGCATATCTTTGGCAGTTCCGACCCGGACGTGTTCTTTGGTCTCGGCTATGCCCATGCGCAGGACCGGTTGTGGCAGATGACCATGCTGCGCCGCACCGTGCAGGGCCGTCTGTCCGAGGTGTTCGGCCCGCGCACCGTCGGCATCGACCGCCTCTTGCGGCGGCTCGACCTGTATCGGCTGGCACAGCAGTCGGTCGGCGCGCAGGACGCCTATGCCACCGCCGCGCTCAAGGCCTATGCCGCTGGCGTCAACGCCCGCCTGGCCGAGATCAACGACGAGGCGCTGGGCCGTGGCGCGCCCGAGATGTTCCTGTTCAACGCCCCTGTCGCCCCCTGGCAACCTGCCGACAGCCTGGCCATCATCAAGCTGATGGGTCTGCAACTCTCGGGCCATCTGGAGGAGGAGGTGCTGCGCGCCCGCACCTCGCTGATGCTGAGCGATCCCGCGCGGCTCCTTGATATCCTGCCCGAAGCACCGGGTACCGGCACTGCCGCTCTGCCGGAATATGCCGAACTGTTCCCGGACCTGCCCCGCTATGCCGCCGGGCGCGAAACGCCGCGCGATCCGCTGTCGCCCTTGCCTCGCCGGGGTCTGGCCGGGGCGTCGAATGCCTGGGCCGCGGCGCCCTCGCGCTCTGCCAGCGGTGGCACCCTGCTGGCCAACGACCCGCATCTGGGCTTTGCCGCGCCATCGACCTGGTATCTGGCGCGGCTGGAGCTGGCCAAGGGCGGCGTCATCGGCGGCACCATTCCCGGCATGCCTGCGGTGCTGCTGGGACGCAGCGAACGGTTGGGCTGGGGCCTGACTTCGTCCTACATGGACGATCAGGACCTGTTCGTGGAAAAGCTGAACCCCGAGAACCCCGAGGAATACCTGACCCCTGACGGCTACAAGGCCTTCGAAAGCCGTCCCTCGATCATCGAGATCAAGGGCGCGGCCCCGATCACGCTGACCCTGCGCTGGACCGAAAACGGGCCGGTCCTTCCCGGCAGCGTCTACGACCTGGAGACCATCACTCCGCCCGGCCATGTGATTTCCCTGGGCTGGACCGTGCTGAACCCCCGCGATACCTCGATGTCGGCGGCGCTGGCGCTGGTCAATGCCGGCACGGTGCACGAGGCGATCCGCGCGACCGAGACCTATATCGGCCCCTCGCAGAACCTGACGCTGGCCGACCGCGAGACCGTGGCGCTCAAGATGGTGGGGGCGGTGCCGCGCCGTGACTCGCGCCATCAAAGCCAGGGCCGCCTGCCTGCACAAGGCTGGCGGGCCGAGAACCGATGGCAGGGCCGGATGCCCTATGCCTCGAACCCGGAATTCGTCGGCCCAGTGGGCGGCATACTGGGCAATACCAACAACAAGCTGCTGGAACGTCCCTTTCCCAACCATATCTCGTTTGTGTGGGGCGATACCCAGCGGGTGACCCGCTGGCAGAGGCTCATGCAATCGCGCGAGGTGCATACCCGCGACAGTTTCATCGAGGCGCAACAGGACCCGGTCAGCCCGGCGGCGCGCACCCTGCTGCCGCTCATTGGCGCCGATCTGTGGTTCACCGGCGAGGCCGCGCCCGAGGGCACACCCGAGCGCCAGCGCCAGATCGCCCTGACCATTCTTGCCGAATGGAACGGCGAGATGAACGAACACCTGCCCGAGCCGTTGATCTATGCCGCCTGGCTGCGCGCCCTGCAAAAGCGGCTGATCACCGACGAGCTGGGGCCGCTGGCCGCCGAGTTCAAACATGTCGAGCCGCTGTTCATCGAACGGGTGTTCCGCGACATCGACGGCGCCGCGGTCTGGTGCGACATCCGCCAGAGCGCGCCCAGGGAAAGCTGTACCGAGATCGCCCGGCTGGCGCTGGACGATGCGCTGGTCTGGATCGGCGAGCGATTTGGCACCGCGCTGGAAAGCCTGCGCTGGGGCGACGCGCATCAGGCCACCCATGATCACCCGGTCCTGGGCGAGGTGCCGGTGCTGCGCTATTTCGTGAATATCCGGCAATCGACCAGTGGCGGCGACCACACGCTGCAACGGGGACGCACTTCGGGCGAGGATCCGGACCCGTTCCGCAACGTGCATGGCGCGGGCTATCGCGGGGTCTATGATTTCGCCGATCCCGACAGCTCGGTCTTTGTCATCTCAACCGGGCAATCGGGGCATTTCCTGTCCCGTTATTACGACGATCAGGCACAGTTGTGGCGGCGCGGCGAATATATCCCGATGTCGCTGGATGCCGACCTGGCGCGCGCGGCGGCGGTGGGGGTGACCCGGCTGTTGCCCGCGCCCGAATAAGCGATGCAGAGCTATGCCGCCGATCTGATCGCGCTGGGTCTGTTGTTCCTGGCGGGTCTGGCCGCCGATCAACTGGGCGCGCGCAGCCGGTTGCCGCGGGTGACGCTGCTGTTGTTCTGCGGGCTGATGGCCGGTTCGGCGGGGTTTGACCTGATCCCCGAGAGCCTCGCCGCCGTCTATCCCATCGTGTCGGTCATCGCGCTCAGCATGGTCGCGTTCCTCTTGGGGGGAGAACTGTCGCTGCGCACGCTCAGCGCCCATGGCCGCGCCATCGTGGTGATCTCGCTGATGGTGGTGATGGTGACGCAGCTGACCGTGTCGGCCGGGCTGGCGCTGATCGGCATGCCGCTGGCGGCGGCGCTGATCGTGGGGGCGCTGGCCACCGCCACCGATCCGGCGGCGACGCTCGACGTGATCCGGCAGGGCCAAGCCACCGGCGATTTCCCCCGCAGGCTCAAGGGTATCGTTGCCATCGACGACGCCTGGGGCGTGTTGCTCTTTGCACTGGTGGCGGTACTGGCCGGAGCGGTCGAAGGGAACGGGTCCGGCCCCGGCCTGTTGGGTGGGGCGCTGGTCGAAATCGCGGGATCGGTTGCCCTGGGCCTGGCCGTCGGTCTGCCCGGCGCCTATCTGACCGGGCGCCTGTCAGGCGGCGAGCCGCTCAGGATCGAGGCGCTGGGGCTGGTGTTCCTGACCGCGGGCCTGTCGCTCTGGCTGGATCTCTCCTATCTGATCGCGGGGATGACGGCGGGGGCGGTGATCGTGAACCTCGCCCATCATCACAAGCGGGCCTTTCGCGAGATCGAGCATTTTGAATGGCCGTTCATGATCGTGTTCTTCATCCTGGCCGGGGCCTCGCTGGATCTCGGCGCGCTCTGGGCGGTCGGTCCCCTGCTGATGGGCTATGTGGCACTGCGCGTGCTGGGCCGGGTAATGGGCGGCTGGGCCGGAGCGAAGCTGGCCGGAACCGCGCGAGCCGAACGCCCTTGGTACGGCCCGGCCCTGTTGCCACAGGCCGGGGTTGCCATCGGCATGGCGCTGATCGCGGGCGATCTGTTTCCGCAATTTGCGGACATGATCACCGCGCTCGCCATCGGCGCCACGGTGGTGTTCGAATTGGCCGGACCGCTTGCCGCCGCCTATGCCTTGCGCCGTGTCAGCGACAACGGTGATCAGAGCGCCGCGTAGCGCGCCGCCTGACGGGGCGTCCAAAGAACGGTCAGGCGGAACCCGTCCTCGGTCTGTTCCTCGGCCTGCACCACATCCTGCTCGAACAACCAGGCACGTCGCTTGCCCTCGGCAAATCCGAGCGTAAGCACTTCCTCGCTGCGGGTCTCGGCCAAGGCCCTGGCAATCGCCGACAGCAGCGGCTCCAACCCCTCGCCCGTCACCGCCGACACCGCAAACAGCGACGCATCGCGCGCGGTCCGCTCGCGCAGCGCCGCGCGCTTATCGGGGTCGAGCAGATCGACCTTGTTCCAGACCTCGAATTTCGGCCGCCCCTCGTCCACCCCGAGCGAGGCCAGAATGGCCTCGACATCGCGCGCCTGTTCATCGGTCGCGGCATGACTGATATCGCGCACATGCACGATGAGATCGGCGGCCAGAACCTCTTCGAGCGTGGCACGGAAGGCGGCCACCAGCTCGGTCGGCAGATCCGAGATGAACCCCACGGTGTCACTCAGGATCACTTCGGGCCCGTCGGGCAGCACCACCCGCCGCATGGTCGGGTCGAGCGTGGCGAACAGCATGTCCTTGGCCATCACCTCGGCCCCGGTCAGCCGGTTGAAAAGGGTCGATTTGCCCGCGTTGGTATACCCCACCAGCGCGACGATCGGATAGGGCACCTTGGCGCGCGCCTTGCGGTGCAGCTCGCGGGTCTTGACCACCTTGTCGAGCTGCCGCTTGAGCCGCACCAGCTGTTCGTCAATGGCGCGCCGGTCGGCCTCGATCTGGGTTTCCCCCGGACCACCGACAAAGCCCAGACCGCCGCGCTGACGCTCCAGGTGGGTCCAGGCGCGCACCAGCCGGGTCCGCTGATAGCTGAGTGCCGCCATCTCGACCTGCAAAACGCCTTCGCGGGTGCGGGCGCGGTCGCTGAAAATCTCCAGGATCAGGCCGGTCCGGTCGAGTATCTTGACCTTCCATGCCTTTTCCAGATTGCGCTGCTGCACCGGCGACAGGGGCCCGTCGATCAGCACCAGCTCGACCTCGTTGTCATGCAACAGCGTGGCCAGTTCCTCGACCTTGCCCGATCCGAACAGGTGTCCGGGCTGCGGCTTGGCCAAACGCACGATGCCAGATCCGACAACCTCGAGATCCGGCAAGGCCGCGGCCAAAGCCACGGCTTCTTCCAGCGCCGGAACCGGGTCACGGCGATCAAGATCGGATTTGAGTTCGGGGTGCAGCACCCAGGCCCGGGTGCGCGCCCGATCATGTTCCATCAATTGGCGTCTTCGCCCTCATACAGGCTGATCGGCTGGGCAGGCATGATGGTCGAGATCGCATGCTTGTAAACCAGCTGCGACTGTCCGTCGCGGCGCAGCAACACGCAGAAATTGTCGAACCAGGTGATCACACCCTGCAATTTCACACCGTTGATCAGGAAAATCGTGACCGGAACCTTGGTCTTTCTGACGTGATTCAGGAATGCGTCCTGCAGATTTTGTCTGTCCGAAGCCATTTTTGTTCAATCTCGCCTTTGTTCTTGCAACGCACCGCGGACCAGCGCGCTCCCTCAGGCGGAGTATGTCGCGCGAATTTGGGATATGCCAGCCGAAAATATAGGTTATCTGCGAAAGCACCGGCTGCGCCCGGCGCTCAGTTCCGCCAGAGCGCGGGGGTAATCAGGGCGATAAAGGCCAGCGTTTCGAGCCGTCCGATGATCATCGCGCCGCTCAGGATCAGCTTGGCGGCGGCTGGCATCTCGATCAGGCGGATCGGCGCTTCGGCGCCGATCTCGATCAGCGGACCGGTGGTGCTGAGCGAGGCAATGCTGAGCACCATGGCGGTTTCGAAATCCGACCCCGCCGCCGCTAACGCCAGTGCAATCGCCGCCAGCGAGATAGCGAACAGCATGAAGAACACCCAAGCGATGAACGCCCCGTCGCGCTGGATGCGGCGATTGCGTCCGGTGGCGGAACTGACCGACGAAGGATGCACCAGCCGCTGCATTTCCCGCATGCCGTTCAGGTAAAGCGCGTAAACCCGCAACAGCTTGACCCCGCCGGCGGTGGTGGCAACGCCGCCGCCAATCACCGAAAGACCCAGCAGGATCATGCCCGGCGTGCCCAGCCCCGACCATTGCCGCGCCTCGGCCCAGTCGGTCGATTCGAAGCCGGTCGTGGTCAGAAAGGACATCACCGTGAACAGGCTGCCCCAGAGCGCCCTGAGCGCCAGCGTCAGATTCTCGCTCGAAGCGATCTCGAACGCTCCTGACCAGTGGCGCAGGAACAACAGGGCCGGCACCCCGAACAGGATCAGCAGCCCGATGCGAAACTCGGGGTCCTGATCCAGCCGGGCATGACCACGCATCGCGGTATCCGACGAGAAGGTGAGCCGCGACAGGGCGAAGAACATGAACAGGAACAGGATCGCCTCGCCCGTCAGGCCCGAGGCGCTGCCCGACAGCCCGCCCACCGGCGAGATGCCCGAGGTCGCCATGACAGACATCGCGTGACAGATCGCCACCAGACCGGGATCACCCGCCGCAAGCAGCAGGATCGCCACCACCAGCGTCAACCCGGCATAGACCGGCGCCAGCGTCGCCGCAACGCGCAGCAGCCGACCCCGAGGATCGACGCTTTCGCCCTGCCCGACCAGCACCCGGCCCGGCTGTCCCTGAGCCGTCACCTCGAACCCGCCCAGCGATAGCGGCGCCAGGATGGCCGAGGCCGCGATCCACATCACCAGTCCACCCAGCCAGCCAACCTGCGCCCGCCACAGATGCAGCGACGCGTTCAGCCGTCCGGGATCGGGAAACATCTCGGCCCCCGTGGTGGTAATGGCGCTGACCATCTCGAAGTAAGCGTTCAGGAAGCTCGTGGTCTTGAGCGCGTCGTGAAACGGCACCGCCAAAAACAGCGGCAACAGCGCAAAGGTGGACAACAACGCCGCCAACTGCCCCAGCACCCCGTGGCGCGAGGGGCGACCGGCCCGCGCCAGCGCGATGGTGGTGACGGTCACCAGCCCCAGAATGCCGGAATAGAAGAACGAGCGCGAGGTGGGATGATCGTTCAGGGTCAGGGCATAGACCGCGGGCACCCACATCATGACCGAGAAAAGCCCCCAGATCAGCAGGGCCAGCGGCAGTTGCCGCAACAGGCCGGTATCCTCTTTGAGCCCGCGCCGTGCCATCAGAAGAAGTCGATCGAGACCTGCATCAGCCGCTCGACCTCGGGCACGTCGTCGGCCATGGCGAATATGGCGATGACGTCGCCCTCTTCGATACGCAGTTCTCCGGTCGGGCGCACCACCTTGCCCTGTTTGCGGACCGCGCCCACCAGAACGCCCTCGGGAAAGTCGATGTCGCGCAGGCGCTGGCCCGCCATCGGCGAGGTCGACAGCACCTCGGCCTCGATCACCTCGGCCTCGGCATCGCCGATGGAATAGACCTGCCGCACCCGCCCGTGCCGGATATGGCGCAGGATCGAGCTGACGGTGGTGGCGCGCGGGTTGATATAGGCGTCGATCCCCAGCGGCGGCATCAGCGCCACCAGGGTCGGGTCGTTGATCAGCACAATCGCCAGCCGGCAGCCCTCGGCCTTGGCGCGCACGGCGGCCAGCATGTTGGTGCGGTCATCATCGGTCACCGCCAGCATCGCATCGGCGCGCGCGATCCCGGCCTCGGCCAACAGGCCCGCATCCAGACCGTCGCCATGCAGCACGATGGTACGTTCCAGCGCCTCGGCGGCGCGCTCGGCATTGCGGCGGTCGCGCTCGATCACCTTGGCATGAATGCGGGTCTTGTGCTCCTCCAGCGCGCGGGCCACCTCCAGCCCCACGTTCCCGCCGCCCACAATCACAACACGATCCTGCTTTTTATATGTCTTTCCAAAGACTTCCATCGTTCTGTTCACGTCATCCACATGACAGAAGACATAGCATTCGTCGCCTGCGAAGATTTGGTCTCCGGGTTCGGGGGCAAACAGCGTGCCTTCACGCCGGATCCCGACAACGATGGCGCGCAGGGTGGAAAACAGGTCGGTCAGCTGGCGCAGCGGCGTGTTGATGACCGGGCTTTCCTCGTCCACCGACAGGCCGACCAGCTGCGCCTGCCCATCCATGAAGGTTTCGGTATCGAATGCCGAGGGCGCCGACAGGCGCCGCATGGCGGCGGCGGCCACCTCGCGTTCGGGGCTGATCACCACGTCGATGGGCAGATGCTCGCGCCGATACAGGTCGGAATAGATGGCATTGAGATAGGATTTCGAGCGCAGGCGGGCGATCTTGCGCTGGATGCCGAATACCGAATGGGCCACCTGGCAGGTGACCATGTTGACCTCGTCCGAATAGGTGGCGGCGATGATCATGTCCGCGTCGCGCGCGCCCGCGCGTTCCAGCACATCGGGATACGAGGCGAAACCGGCAATGCCCTGCACGTCCAGCGTTTCGGTCGCGCGGCGCACCAGATCGGGGTTGTTGTCCACCACAGTCACGTCGTTCAGTTCGCCCGACAGATGCCGCGCGATCTGCCATCCGACCTGCCCGGCCCCACAGATGATGACCTTCATTCCCTGGCCCCTTTTGCCTGAGGGTTTTTGAATGACAGAAGGCCGGGACAGGGTCAATTCAATTGTCAGACGCCGAATTCAGTGCCACTCTGCCATGCATGAAACTCTGGACCCTGCCCCTTGCCGCCACAGTGATTCTAACGGGTTGCGGCCCGCTTTCGATCTATTACCGCGAGGGCGTCAGCGTCACGCGGCAACAGTCGGATACGCTTGATTGCGAGGTCAAGGCGCTGCGCGATGCGCCGGTGGCCAATCAGGTCCGGCAAAGCCCGCCGATCTTCTATCCCGGAAGGACGGTCTGCAACTCTGCCGGCCAGTGTTACACCACGCCGGGCAACTGGGTGCCGGGCAATGTCTATACCGTCGACGCCAATTCCGGCCTGCGCGCCCGTGTCGAACAGCAATGCATGGCCGCCAAGGGCTATGCCCCGGTCGAACTGCCCCGATGCAGCGAGGCGGTGGCTGCCCAGGTACAGCCGGTGCGCGGCGCCAAATTACCGGCGCTGGGGCCGAATTCCTGCGTGGTGACCTATCAGGACGGCTCGTATCAGGTGGTCACGCCCCGGCCCGCGGGTTAGGGGCGCGACAGCTCCCCTTACTCGGCGGCCTCCACCTCTTCGTCCATATGCGCCACGCGGGCGCCCGACTTGCTGGAGGTGACCACGCCCAGCGATTTCAGCTTGCGGTGCAGCGCGCTGCGCTCCATCCCGACGAAACTGGCGGTGCGGCTGATATTGCCGCCAAACCGGTTGATCTGCGTCAGCAGGTATTCGCGCTCGAACGCCTCGCGCGCCTCGCGCAGCGGTAGGGTCGCCAGCGCGCCCGACAACACCACCCGGCCCTCTTCGGCGGCCTTGTCCTCGTCGCTGGGCAGTTCGCGTGCCTCGATTGCACCGGAGCCCTCGCCCAGGATCAGCACCCGCTCGATCAGGTTCTTGAGCTGGCGCACATTGCCCGGCCAGGACATGGTCTGCATCAGCGCGACCGCCTCGTCACTCAACTCGCGCAGCGGCAGGCCCTGGCTCTGATGACACTGTTCGATGAAATAGCTGGCCAGAACCGGAATATCCTCGCGCCGATCCTCGAGCGAGGGCACCGCGATCGGCACCACGTTCAGACGGTGATACAGCTCCTGGCGGAAGCGTTCGGCCTGGATCTCGGCCTCGAGATCGCGGTTGGTGGACGAGATCACCCGCAGATCGACCCGCACCTTGTCGGTGCCGCCGACCCGCTGGAACTGCTGATCCACCAGCACCCGCAGGATTTTCGACTGGGTTCCGGACGGCATGTCCGCCACCTCGTCAAAGAACACCACGCCACCATGGGCCTGTTCCAGCAGACCGGGTTCGACACCACGTTCCTGGCTTTCACGGCCGAACAGCATCTCTTCCATCCGTTCCGGCTCAACCCCGGCACAGTTGACGGTGACAAAGGGCGCATTGGCACGGTTGGAATGGGCATGGATATAGCGCGCGGCAATCTCCTTGCCCGCTCCTGCCGGTCCGCGCAGCATCACCCGGCCATTGGATTTGGTCACCTTGTCGAGCTGTCCGATCATGGCGCGGAAGGCCGCCGACTGGCCGATCATCTCGGCACTGGTCACTTCACGGCGTTTCAGCTGGGCATTCTCGCGACGCAGGCGCGAAGTCTCCATCGCGCGGCGGATCACCACCATCAACTGGTCGATGTTGAAGGGCTTTTCGATGAAATCATAAGCGCCCTGCTTGATCGCGGCCACCGCGATCTCGATATTGCCGTGTCCCGAGATGATCACCACCGGCACATCCGGGTTGTCACGTTTCACGGTCTTGAGGATGTCGATGCCATCCATCCGGCTGTCCTTCAGCCAGATGTCGAGGATCAACAGACCCGGTGGTTCAGCGTTGATTTCGGCCATGCATTCATCGGACGTGCCCGCCAGACGGGTGGTATAACCCTCGTCCTCGAGAATGTCCGAGACCAATTCCCGAATGTCGCGTTCGTCATCAACGATCAGAATATCACTCATGTCGGTCCTGCTTTCGCCTTGTTTCTGGCCGCCTGTCTCTGCATGGCGGATCTGGAGGCCGGGTCGTAGCCCGGCAGTCGGATAACGGCCATGGCGCCGAAATGGTCCTGGCCGTCAAAGACGGGCGCATCCTCCAGATGCAGCGTCCCGCCATGTTCCTCGATGATCTTCTTGACGATGGGCAGGCCCAGGCCGGTGCCTTCGTCGCGGGTGGTGACATAGGGCTCAAAGAGGCGCGCCCGATCCTCGGGCAGGCCGATCCCGTTGTCGGCAATGGTGATCTGGCTGCCATCGGCATCGCCCGACAGGGTCACCCGTATCTCGGGGGACAGATTGTCAGGAGCGCCCTTTTTAATCAGACTTTCAATAGCTTCACCCGCGTTCTTGATCAGGTTTGTCAGCGCCTGGCTGAGCATGGTTGCATCCACATTGCCCATCAGGGGCGCATCGGGCAGATCGGCACTGACCCGCACATCCGGCTGACCGGTCTGTTGCAGCAGCACCGCGTCGCGCACCAGCCGGGTCAGATTCTCTTCGTGCCGGTCGGGTTCGGGCATGCGGGCGAATTTCGAGAATTCGTCAACGATGCGGCGCAGGTCGTTGGTCTGGCGCACGATCACATCGGTCATCGATTCCAGGCTGTCGCAATCGGCCTCGTCCAGCTTGCGCGAGAACTTGCGCTTGATGCGCTCGGCGCTCAGCTGGATGGGGGTCAGCGGGTTCTTGATCTCATGTGCGATGCGCCGGGCCACGTCGCCCCAGGCCGCCATCCGCTGGGCGCTGACCAGGTCGGTGACATCGTCAAAGGCGACCACGTACCCCTCCAGCGTGTCATCCTCGCCGCGCCGGGTGGACATGCGGACCAGCAGGTTTTCCAGCTGCCCCTTGCGGGTCACCTTGATCTCGGCCTGCACGGTTTCCTGCGCGGTCCCGACAAGGCTCTCGAACAAGGGCACGAACTCCGGCACGGCCACCGCCAGATCGAGGCTCTGCTCGTCGCCCGACCAGTCCAGCAGCCGTTCGGCAGACCGGTTGACAAAGGTCACCCGCCCCCGCGCGTCCAGCCCGACCACGCCTGAGGTGACCGAGCTGAGCACGGAATCGAACAACCGGCGGCGGCGTTCGATCTGGTGGGTATTTTCCAGGAGGGTGTCGCGCTGCCCCTTCAACTGGCGGGTCATCTGGTTGAAATAGCGCCCCAACATGGCGATCTCGTCATCGCCCGGTTCCTCGGGCACCTGTACGCCCAGATCGCCGCCACCGACCCGCTGCGCCGCCGTGGTCAGCCGCCCCACCGGGCGCGACAGCCGTTCGGCGAACCACAGGCCCAGCCAGACCGCGGCCAGGATCAGGATCACCGCAAAGCCCAGATAAAGCAGGCCGAATTCGAACAATACCCGGCCGCGCTCATTCTCGAGCTGCTGATACAGGTGCACCGTTTCCTTGGTGTCGTCGAGCAGGTTGAGGATCTCGCCATCCACCTCGCGGCTGACATAGAGATACCGGTCAGGATAGGCCTGGAGCATCACCAGCGCCCGAAATTCGCTGTTGTCCCAATCCTGGATGATCACATGACCGTTGGTCTGGGCGGCGCGGAACTGGTCAGGCGCGGGTTGCTCGTAATCGAACTGATAGGACCGGTCGCCGCGCGCCCTGATCTCGCCGCCGCCGTCCACCACGTAAGCTTCGCGCAGGCCGCGCTGAATCTGGCCCTGCCCCTGGGCCAATACCCCCCGCAGTTCGGCATCGGAAATAAAGAAATTCAGCGTCCGCGCCTGATCCAGATAGCGGGCCAATGCGCGGGCATCCTGGGTCAGCCCCTCGCGGTGTTCCAGCTCATAGGCCTCGGCCGCCGCGAGCGAGCTGCCCACGACGTTGCGCACCCGGTCCGAGAACCAGCCTTCGAGCCCGATATTGAGCGTCAGCCCGGCAAAGATCGCCACCGTGATCGTCGGGATAAGCGCCAACAGGGTAAACACCCCGATCAGGCGCAGGTGCAGGCGGGATCCCGCCGATTTCTCGCGCCGGGCGGCCACCAGCCGCCCCACCTGCGACAGCACCAGCGCCGCCAGAACCAGAATATAGACAAGGTCTGCAAGCAGGATGAGTCGCAACGTGGTGGAGCCAGCCCCCAGATCGAAGGGTCCGGTCACCAGATAGGTCGCAACGGTCAGGATCGGCCCCAGAACAACCAGGCCCAAAGTCCCGATATTTCGGGCTTTTCGCGTCTTACGCCATTCGCTGAGCGAAAGGAACGTCCCGTTCTGTGACCGGGTTGCCACCTGCTGCCCTCATCCTGATGTGCCGCCGAAGCGGCTTACCGCCATATTTCGTGGTCTTTGCCGGGTTGCGGCCCGGATGCCACGCTTTGTGTGGCGATATTACATCAGTTTGCGCCGCCGTGTCACCTCTATATCGAGATCGGTGATTTTCTTGCGCAGCGTATTCCGGTTGATCCCCAGAAGATCGGCGCATTTGGCCTGATTGCCGCCCGATGCTTCGAGCGCGATTTCGATCAGCGGCGCCTCGACTTCGCGCAGGATGCGCTGGTACAGGCCCGGCGGCGGCAGGACATTGCCGTGCAGGTCGAAATAGCGCCGCAGATGCCGCGCGACCGAGGCCGAAAGCTTTTCGGCATCGCCGCGTCCGCCAAGCGCGGGTTCCAGTTCGGGCTGATTGCCCAGCACCTGTTCGACCTCGGTACGCGAGATTTCCTCGGCCCGGCTGATCAGCGACAAGCGGCGCACCGCGTTCTCCAACTGCCGCACATTGCCCGGCCAGGAATAGAGGCGGAACAGTTCGGCCGCGCCGGTGCCCAACCAGCGCTTTGGCGCCCCTTCGCGTTCGGCCTTGGCCATGAAATACTCGGTCAACAGCGGAATATCGTCCACCCGCTCGCGCAGGGCGGGCACATGTATGGGCGCTCCGCACAGCCGGTAGTAAAGGTCGCGCCGCAGCTTGCCCGCCTCCATCGCGCGGGCCGGATCGCCCTGGCTGGTGGCCATGAACCGCGGCACGTAGTCGCCGGGCGCATCCATCATCCGTACGATCCGGCCCTGAATCTCGTCACTGATATCGGCGATTTCGTCGATCAGCAGCGTACCGCCCTTGACCCGCGCCAGCACCCGCGCCGGCCCTTCGAGTTCCATCAGGTCTGCGGCGGTGACCGAGACAAAGGGCAAGGTGCGGCGGTCCGAGAAATCGTGGATTGTGCGCGCGATCAGCGACTTGCCCGTGCCGCTCTCGCCCGAGATCATCACCGGCAGATCGGTGTTCATCACCTTGGCCACCAGTCGATAGAGCGCCTGCATCGCCGGGGTGCGCCCCACCAGCGGCAACTCGTCGGGCCGCTCGGCGACCTCGTCGCGCGGTTCGGAGGGCGCGCTGCGCCGCTTCTGCTCCAGCGCACGCGCGGTGCGTTTCATCAGGTCGGGCAGGTCAAAGGGTTTGGGCAGGTAATCATAGGCCTCGGCCTCGGCGGCCTGGATCGCGGTCATGATGGTGTTCTGGGCCGAGATCACGATGACCGGCAGGCCGGGCCTGTCCTGCGAGATCTTGGGGAGCATCTCCAGCCCGTTGCCATCGGGCATGATCACATCCGAGATCACCACATCGCCCTTGCCCTCGGCCACCCAGCGCATCAGCGTGGTCAGGGACGAGGTCGCATGCACCTTGCACCCCGCCCGCGTCAGCGCCTGGGTCAGCACCGTGCGGATCGTGCGGTCGTCGTCGGCCACCAGAACCGTGCCATCCATCAGTTGCTCTCCTTTTCGCCGCTTTGCTTCGGCACCCGGGGCAACGACAGGCGGAACACCGTGCGGCCCGGGACCGAATCGACGGCGATCCAGCCGTCATGGTCGGAAATGATCTTGCTCACCAGCGCCAGGCCCAGCCCGGTGCCGTTCTCGCGCCCCGAGACAAAGGGATCGAAGATATCGGCGCGAATCTCTTCGGGCAGGCCCGGACCGTCGTCTATCACCTCGACCTGAAGCGGCAGGGAATGGCCCGAGCCGTCATTGCGGCGCAGACGGAAGGAATGCTCGAAATAGGTATGCAGCCGGATGGTGCCACCACCCGGCGCCGCCTCGGAGGCGTTTTTCAGCAGGTTCAACACCACCTGCAACAGCTGGTCGGGATCGCCATAGGCCAGCGGCAGCGAGGGGTCGTAATCCTCGATGATCTTCATATGCGCGCCAAAGCCAAGCAGCGCTGAACGGCGGGCCCGGTCCAGCACGTCGTGAATATTGACCGGCTTGAAATCGGGCACACTGAGATTGCCGAATTGTTCGACCTGCTCCAGCAGTTTTACGATACGGCGACTTTCGGCCACGATAAGATCCGTGAGTTCAAGGTCTTCGGTCGCTAGGTTCATGCTCAGAAGCTGCGCCGCGCCGGTGATGCCCGCCAGCGGGTTCTTGATCTCGTGCGCCAGCATCTCGGCCATGCCGATGGCTGATTGCGCTGCCGATTTCACCGAATGGCTCTGCGTCATCCGCCCGGCCAGTTCACGCGGGCTGAGCAGCATCATCATCACACCGGGACTGCCGATCAGGGGGGCGATCTGGATGGCGCATTGCAACGGAGCCCGATTGCCCGAGCCGACATCGATATCGTTGACGAATAGCGGTGTACCCTGGGCGCGAGCGCGCTCGAACGCAGGTTCGATCGGCGCGTCAATGGCCAGCTGATCCCAGACCGGTTGGCCCAGCACCGCCTTGCGCGACAGGTTCAGGAACCCTTCGGCGGCAGAGTTCACGTCGACGATCCGGTCGCCGGCGTCGATCAGGAAGGCGGGCACCGGCAGCGAGGCCCAGATGGCGTTTTCAGCGCTCATGCCGCCGCCTCCGCCGTGCCGCTCAGCGCCTCGGGTAGCAGGCGCAACACGGCCTCGGGGTCGCGCGCGGTCAACACCTGTTTGCGCAGCGGCGCCGGGGTGGCGACCTCGTCCATGTACCATCCCAGATGCTTGCGCGCCACGCGCAGGCCCAGGTCGCGCCCGTAGAAATCCAGCATCGCCTGATAGTGGCGCGCCACCATGTCGGCCAGCGCCACGCCCTGCGGCACCTCGGGCGCGGGCGTGCCATAGAGGGCATGGGAAATCTGCGCCAACAGCCAGGGTCGCCCCTGCGCACCGCGCCCCACCATGACCCCGTCGGCGCCAGACCGCTCCAGCGCCTGCCGGGCCGTGACGGCGCAGGTAATATCGCCATTGGCGATCAGCGGCACATCGACCACCGCGCGCACTGCCGCAATCGCCGCCCAATCGGCGCGTCCCTTGTAGAACTGGCAACGGGTTCGGCCATGGATCGTCACCATGCGCACCCCCGCATCCGCCGCGCGCCGCGCCACATCAGGCGCGTTCATCAGCGTATCGTCCCAGCCCAGCCGGGTCTTGAGCGTCACCGGCACCTCGACGGCCCCCACGACCGCCTCGATCAGGCGCAGCGCGTGATCGGGGGTCTTGAGCAGGGCCGAGCCGGAATAGCCGTTGGTCACCTTCTTGGCCGGACACCCCATGTTGATGTCGATCACCCGCGCGCCCCGGTCGGCAACCTGACGGGCGGCCTCGGCGATCCAGTGGGTGTCGCGCCCGGCCAGCTGCACGGCGGTGTTTTCCACATCCGCCGACAGTTCCGCCCGTTCGCGCACGCCCGGTTTGGCCTGAACCATCTCCTGGCTGGCAACCATCTCGCTCACCACCATGCCGGCGCCGAATTCCATCACCAGGTCGCGAAAGGGCCGGTCGGTGATTCCGGCCATCGGCGCCAGGATCACCGGCGGGGTCAGGGTCTTGTCTCCGAGATGCAGCGTCACCTGTGCCTAATCCTTGTGCAATTGAGGTCTTGGTAATGAAGCCACGGCCATTGCACAATGAATCGCACCCAATCAAGGGTCATCAATTACGCATCTGCCTAATTTTTAATCGCTTCACCACGGGTCATTGCCAGCGAAGGCGTCACCCCATAAAGATCGAGCAATACCCGCCTGCCCGCGCCCCGAGGACCGCCATGACCACAGCCGCCATCATCGTTGCCGCCGGGCGCGGCACCCGCGCGGGCGGTGGCGTGCCGAAACAATGGCGCCCGCTGGCCGGGCGCCGGGTGGCCGACTGGACGCTGGAACGTTTTGCCACCCCGCAGATCAGTTACGTGGTTCTGGTGCTGAATCCCGAGGACCCCGATGCGTGGAAGGAATTCGCGCAGACCCCGCTGATCCTCGCACCGGGCGGAGACGATCGTGCGGGCTCGGTCAAGAATGGGCTGGCGGCGCTGGACGGTCTGGGCATCACCAAGGTGCTGATCCATGACGTGGCGCGGCCCTGCGTTTCAAAGGACACCATTCGCGCTGTTCTGGACGCGCTCGACGCCCATCCCGGCGCGGCGCCGGGACTGGCGGTGACCGATGCGCTCTGGACCGGGGCCGAGGGCATGGTGACTGGTACCCGCGACCGTGACGGGCTGTTTGCCGCGCAGACGCCGCAGGGCTTTCGCTATGACGCGATCGTCGCGGCCCATGCCGCCCACCCGGGCGCTGCGGCGGATGACGTCGAGGTGGCGCGCGCCGCCGGGTTGACCGTGGCCATCGTGCCGGGCGACCCCGACAACCTGAAAATCACGCGGGCCGAGGATTTCGCCCGCGCCGAACGGATATTGAGGCAGGACATGGATGTAAGGCTTGGCAATGGATATGACGTGCACCGGTTCGGACCGGGCGATCACGTGATCCTTTGCGGGATCAAGGTGCCGCATGACCGGGGCTTGCAGGGCCATTCCGATGCCGATGTGGGCATGCATGCGGTCACCGATGCCCTCTATGGCGCGCTGGCCGAGGGCGACATCGGCCGCCATTTTCCACCTTCGGACCCGCAATGGAAGGGCGCGGCCAGCGAGATCTTTCTGCGTCACGCGGTCGATCTGGTGCAGGCACGTGGGTTCACTGTGTCGAACATCGACTGCACGCTGGTTTGCGAATACCCCAAGATCGGCCCGCACGCCGTTGCAATGCAACAGGAAATGGCCCGGATCATGGAGCTGGAAACAACCCGTATCTCGGTCAAGGCCACCACATCCGAGCGGTTGGGCTTCACTGGCCGGGGCGAAGGGATCGCCGCGCTGGCCACCGCCTGTCTGGTGAAACCATGAGCGTGGCAACCCTGATCGGCACCGTCGGCGGCGTCGGCTATCTGCGACCCGCGCCGGGGACCTGGGGTTCTCTGGCGGCGCTGCCGCTGGCCTGGATCCTGCATCAGTTGGGCGGCTTTCCCCTGCTGGCGCTGGCCACCGCGGGCGCCTATTTCGCCGGGCTCTGGGCAACGCGGGTAATGACCTTGGGTAAGGCCGATCACGACCCTTCGGAAATCGTCATTGACGAGGTCGCCGGCCAGTTCCTGGCGCTTTGGGCGCTGTCCCTGCCCGCCTGGTTGCACGGGCTCGACATCTCGGCGCTCTGGCCCGGCTGGATCGCGGCCTTTGTCCTGTTTCGCCTGTTCGACATCACCAAACCCGGCCCGGTCGGCTGGGCCGACCGCCGGGGCGACCCGACGGGGGTGATGCTGGACGATATCATCGCCGGTCTTTTCGCCGCTTTCGGCACCGCGCTCCTGGCGGGGCTTTTCCATGGAGTACTGGGCCTATGACTGTTGCCGACCTGCTGGAGCGTGCCCGAAAACAGGGGACCAGGATCGCTACCGCCGAAAGCTGTACCGGCGGCATGGTAATCGCCGCCCTGACCGACATTCCCGGAAGCTCGGATGTGGTCGACCGGGGCTTTGTCACCTATTGCAACAGCGCCAAGCAAGAGATGCTGGGCGTGCGCAAGGCCACGCTCGACGCGCATGGCGCGGTGTCCGAACAGGTCGCGCGCGAAATGGCCGAGGGCGCGCTGGATCATTCCCGCGCCACGCTGGCGGTGTCGATCACCGGCATCGCAGGGCCCGGCGGATCCGAGTTCAAGCCCGAGGGTCGGGTCTGTTTCGCGCTTGCGGGCGATGGCATCGCCACCAGCAGCGAAACGGTCGAGTTCGGCGCGTTGGGCCGTGCCCAGGTGCGCGCGGCCGCCCGCGACCATGCCTTGGCGTTGCTGGATCGCGGCCTTTCCATGATCGCCGCCTGAACCGGCAAAGCCGGGGCCAAAGCGCCGCTTTTTTCATCACTTGGAAAAAAGCGGCAAAAACAGGCAGGTTTCCGGCAGGCCGCCTCTTTTTCCCGCGCCTGAAATCCGCACAACCGCTCTCACCACTCGCATTCGCAGCAAAGGAGAGCGGCCCATGAACGGAGCCGATACCGCCTGGATCATCGTGGCCACGGCCCTGGTCCTCTTCATGACATTGCCGGGGCTGGCCCTGTTCTATGGCGGCCTCGTGCGCGCCCGCAACGTGCTGAGCGTCTTCATGCACTGTTTCGCCATCGCCTGCCTGATGAGCGTGCTCTGGCTGGTGGCGGGCTACTCCATCGCCTTTGGCGGCGGTTCATCGGGGTTCTGGGGCGGGCTGGACAAGGTGATGCTGACCGGTGTCACCGCCGACAGCCTCAGCGGCACCCTGCCCGAGATCCTGTTCTTTGCCTTCCAGATGACATTCGCCATCATCACCCCCGCCCTGATCGTCGGCGCCTATGTCGAGCGCGTGGGCTTCGGCTTTGTCCTCACCTTCTCGGGCCTCTGGATGCTGCTGTGTTATGCGCCGGTGGTGCATTGGATTTGGGGCGGCGGCATGCTGGCCGATGGCGGCATCTTTGGCGAGACGGGCGTCAAGGATTTCGCCGGCGGCATCGTCGTGCATGAAACCGCCGGTCTGGCCGCACTGATCATCGCGGTCGTGCTGGGGCCGCGCCGGAACCGCACCACCCCGCCGCATAATCCCGGTTTCGTGATGATCGGTGCGGCGATGCTGTGGGTGGGCTGGTTCGGCTTCAACGGCGGCTCACAGCTGGCCGCCGATGGTGGCGCCGCCATGGCGCTGACCGTCACCCATATCTCGGCCGCCACCGCCTCGCTCAGCTGGGCGCTGTGGGAGCGGATCAAATACGGCAAGGCCTCGCTGGTCGGCCTCGTCACCGGCACCATCGCAGGTCTTGCCTCGATCACGCCCGCCAGCGGCTTTGTCGGCCCGGCCGCAGCACTGCTCATTGGCGCCGTCGCGGGCATCCTCTGTCAAGAGGCGGTGAACCTGGTGCGCAACACGCTCAAGATCGACGATACGCTCGACGTCTTTGCCGTGCATGGGGTCGGCGGCATCTTTGGCACGCTCATGATCGCCCTGCTCGGCGCTGGCAGCTGGACCGCGCAGCTGGGCGGGCTGGTCATCGTGGGTATCTTCACGGCAGTTGTCACCATCGTGTTGATCAAGGTGGTTGCGCTCATCACTCCGCTTCGCGTAGATGCCGAGACCGAGACAAACGGGCTCGACCTCTCCGTGCATGGTGAGCGGGCCTATGACATGAGCAGCTGAGCCCACCTCGGCTGCTTTGATGCCCCTCAACGGGCTCAGGCGGATCTCTGAGAAGGGGTCCGCCTTTTCTCTGGTCGCTACCTCAGCCTCTCCCCTTGAAGACCCCCTTTTTCCTCTTGCTGTAAATATCCCCGCCGGAGGCATCGCGCGGCACGCGCGATACCGCTTCAGCCAGCGGTCAAACGCGACGCCAGATCAGCCGCCCCGCCGCCGGTGCGCAGCAAGGCCCAGATCTCGTCGGCGGCACCGCCCCCGATCAGCTTGGCCGCCTTGGCACGCACGCGTTCCTCGCGCTCGGCAAGCGTCAGTGGCGCCATCAGGTCATGGCTCACCTCCTGTCGCTGACCGTCGCGGCGCAAGAGCGACAGATGCGCCTGGGTCTCGCTCAGGCTCTCGTCACCGATCACCTCCACCCGGTCGCGCAGCTGGATCAGCCGGGGATCTGCGCAAATGGCATCGCTATAGCTGTCAAGCCGCGCGGTATCATGCCCCAGCGCCCGCATTGCCAGCACGGTCCCATACGAGAACTTGGCCCCCAGTCCGGTTGTCGGCGCCTGCTGGTTGCACACGCTCAGCCAGCGCGGATGGGTGCGAACCGTCAATGTGGCCACCTCGGGCGCGGCGATATCCAGGCTGCGCGCCGCTTCCAGCGCCGCATGCAGCCCGTGGCAGCAGGCATGGAACTTGTGGCTGACCTGTTCGAACAGCCAGCTTTCACCCAGGCCCTCCAGCGCCGACATCTCATCCGCCCCGTGATGGGTCGCACCAAAGCCGTATTCGCCCTCCATCGCCAGCGGATTGGCGACAAAGCCGCGCCGCACCAACTCCACTGCCTCGATCCCGGCCGCGGCCGCCAGACCCGCGTTATAGGGCTTGCCCATGGTGCCGAACTGCGCCTTGAGACCGGCGGCGCGGGTGGCGGTCAGCCCCAGCGCCAGCGCCATCCGCTCCGGCGTCAGCCCGGCCAGCCGTCCGGCAGCGGCGGTGGCACCAAAGGCGCCCGCCGTGGCGGTCTGGTGAAACCCCGCCTGATAATGCCCGCGCCCCAGCCAGAGACCCACGCGCACCGAGAGCTCCATACCCACCAGCGCCGCCTCCAGCAGTTCGACGATCGCGGCATCGCGCGCCTCCGCCATGGCCAGCACGGCGGGAAACACCGCCACCGAAGGGTGGCCGATATGGGCGAAATGGGTGTCGTCGTAATCCAGCGCATGGGACACGGTGCCGTTGACCAGCGCCGCGCCGCGCAGGGGCGCCGCGCCGCCACCGAACAGATGCGCGCACCCGGTTCCGCCTTCTTCCAGCACCATCTCGCGCAGGATGCGCGAGACCGGCTCCTCGACCCCGGCCCGACCGACCGCGATCCAGTCAAGCGCGGATAGCGACGTGACCAGCCGGGCGGCGGGCGTCGTGGTGATGGAACCGGTAGCGAAATCGGCAAGGGCGCGTGTCAAATCTGGCATGACGCGCAGTCTAGCGCCGGACGGACCCGCGTAAAGAGGGCATCGCTCAGCCGTAAAGCGTCCGTGCCCGTTCCTCGAAGGCGCGCACGATCCGGTGCATCGCCTCGTTGAACACGAGACCGATCACCCCTTGCAGGATGGCGTTCCTGAACTCGAAATCCACGTGAAAGGAGACGTCGCAGCCCCCCTCGGGTGCATCGGCAAAGGCCCAGTCGGATTTCAGGTATTTGAACGGCCCGTCCAGGTATTCGGTGTCGATCCGCATATCCTCCGGAAACAGGGTCACCCGGCTGCCGAACCGTTCGCGGAACACCTTGAACGAGATCACCAGATCGGCCTCCATCACCTGCGCCGCGCCCTGCGGCGTGATGCTGCGAATACGGGCCGCGGCGCACCAGGGCAGGAATTGCGGATATTTCGCCACATCGGCAACCAGATCGTACATCTGCTGGGCGGTATAGGGCAGGCGACGTGTTTCCGAATGTGTGGGCATCTGTCCTTGGGTATTTGTTGGTGACAATGGCGCGTGATTTCGTATGTTGCGCGCCAAAGATCAAGGGGGCTGCGATGACTGACCGCGCTTATGTGATTGACGAGATGATCTCGGCCAAGGCCATCGCGGCGCGGATCGAGGCGCTGTGCCGTGAGATCCAGACCGAGTTCGCCGATACCGACAAGCTGGTCGTGGTGGGCCTGTTGCGCGGCAGTTTCGTGTTCATCGCCGATCTGGTGCGCGAACTGGACCTGCCGATCGAGGTCGATTTCCTCGAAGCCTCCTCTTATGGCGACGCGATGGAATCGAGCCGCGAGGTGCGTATCCTCAAGGATCTGCGCAGCCCGATCGAGGGGCGCGACGTGCTGGTGGTCGAGGATATCGTCGATACCGGCCACACGCTGAACCATGTTACGCATCTGTTGCTCAGCCGTCAGCCCAAACGCCTGAAATCCATCGCCCTGCTGGACAAACCCAGCCGGCGCGAGGTGGATTTCCGCTCTGACTGGATCGGCTTCGAGATACCCGATGAATTCGTCGTGGGCTATGGCATCGACTTTGCCCAACGCAACCGCAACCTGCCCTTCATCGGCAAGGTGCGCTTTACCGAAGCCTGAGGGCGCGCGCATCAGGCGCGGCGCAGGCCAAGAAAATTCGACGAATTTTCTTGGTCACGGCTCACGGGCCGAGTTGCGCCGCCCGGTCACGCAGCGCCTGGCAAAGCAGGCCACGGACCCGGATCAGGCGCGGCACATCGGCCAGTTCCTCGTGACAGGCGACCCAGATCGGGGTTGCGGTCTCGGGTGGCAGTCCGACATCAAGCCGTACCAATCGGGGATCGTTGCGGGCGATGAAACAGGGCAGCAAGGCCCGGCCCAGCCCTTGCGCCACCATCTCGCGCAGCACCAGGAAACTGTCGGCCGATCCGATTGCCGCGCCAGGTTCCAGTTGCGGTTCCAGCCAGGCCCAGGGTCGCGACCTCCGCATCGCTCCGTCAAAGCCGAGCCAGCCCGCGGTGGTGCAACCCGGTGCCACATAGGCTGCAAAGGCCATGCTGACCGGGCTTTCGCCCACCAAACCCTCGGGCAGCACCGGGGCCGGGCGCAGGGTCAATTCGGCCTCGAGCCGCGACAGGTTCAGATGGCTGTTGGTCGAGATCAGCGACAGCCGCAATTCCCCCGCACTCTGGTGCAGATCGGCGAGGATCTCGGGCAGCAGGCTCTGGCACAGCGTATCGGTCGAGGTCACCCGCACGTGACCGGCCAGGGGCGCGTCCAGCCCCTGCGCCAGCTGGTGTACCGACTGCACCGCCTGCCCCACCTCACGCGCCGCTGCGATCAGGCGCAACCGATCGGGTCTCAGAACATAGCCACGCGGGGTCCGGTCGAACACCTGGGTGCCGACACTCTCCTCAAAGGCGGCGATCCGGCGCAGAACGGTGGCGTGATTGACCCCCATCTGCCGGGACGCCCCCGCCACACTGCCCGCCTCGACCACCGCCAGCACGAATTGCAGGTCGTCCCAGTTCAATCTGTGCAAGATTTAAGACCCTTTAACCAGAAATGCAGACTATCCGCTAAGATTAACACAAGTACACTTGGAGATGTTGTCATTATCTTTTTCGCAACGGAGACGGGACATGTTTGCAAAGACCAAGACCGCCATCGCCGCCGCCACGCTGTGTGCCGTGGGGGGGCTGGCCCTGGCCGGTAGCCACGCACAGGGCGAATTCGCGCGTGAAATCAAGGCCCGCCAGGCGCAGATGACGCTCTATGCCTTCAACCTGGGCATTCTTGGCGCCATGGCCAAGGGCGAGGCCGAATACGACGCCGAAGCCGCCGCGCAGGCCGCCAACAACCTGGCCGCAGCCAAGTCGATCTGGATGCCCACCGCCTGGCCCGCCGGGTCGGACAATGCCTCGGTCGAGGGCACCCGCGCCCTGCCCGCCATCTGGGCCGCCGATTCGGATATCGGCGCCAAGTCGCAGGCGATGGGTGAAGCGGTCGCGGCCCTTCAGGCCGCCGCCGGCACCGATCTTGAGGCGCTGCGTGGGGCCATCGGCCCGGTTGGCGCCTCATGCGGCGGCTGCCACAAGCCCTTCCGCGCCGAAGAGTGACGCGCGCACCGGTCCCGGCTAGACTGGGACCGGTACATTTCATCAGACGGAGGAGCGGATGCGGCTCTTGCGGATCGCTGTTGTCGTGGCGCTCGCCGGGCTTGCGGCTTTCTGGCTGCTCACGCGGCCCGAACGGCTGGCCCAGGATAAGACGGACGGCCTTGCTGGCGATGCCAGCCGTGGCGCGCTGGTCTTTGCCGCCGCCGGTTGCGCCTCGTGCCATGCGGCGCCGGGCGCCGAGGGTGAAACCAAGCTGGTTCTGGCCGGCGGCGAGGGCTTTGCCAGCCCCTTCGGCACCTTCTACGCGCCCAATATCTCGCCCTCGCCCGAACATGGGATTGGCGGCTGGAGTATGCTGGACCTGGCCAATGCGATGCAACACGGCACTTCGCCCGAGGGGCAGCATTACTATCCCGCGTTCCCCTTCGTCTCCTACGCCAATGCGGAACTGGGCGATATCGCCGATCTTCATGCCTATCTGATCACCCTGCCCGTGTCGGACACGCCCAGCCGGGCGCATGACGTGGGGTTTCCTTTCAACATCCGACGGGGCCTGGGGATGTGGAAACAGCTCAACACGGGCAAAGGCTGGGTGATGACCGACCCCGCCGACAACCAGATCGCGCGCGGGCGCTATCTGGTCGAGGCGCTGGGACATTGCGGCGAATGCCACACCCCGCGTGACGCGTTGGGCGGGTTGCAGCGCGACAAATGGCTGACCGGCGGACCGATTCCCGGCAGCAAGGGCCGCTTTCCCGACCTGACGCCGGGGACGCTGAAATGGAGCGCCGAGGACATCGCCTATTACCTGGAAACCGGGTTTACCCCCGATTACGACAGCGCAGGCGGCGCCATGGCCGATGTGATCCAGAACACCGCGCAACTGCCGCCCGAGGATCGGGCCGCAATCGCCGCCTATCTCAAGGCGCTGCCTGCGAATTGACCGGGCCGGAGCCCAGCACCGCACGCAGGGCGCGTTCAAAGAGACCGGCCCCCACCGGGATCAGCGCATCGGGAAAATCATAGTCGGGATTGTGGAGCTGCGGATGGTTGCTCCCCGCCCCCAGCCACAGCATCGCGGCCTCGGCCCCCTTGCCGAATTGCCCGAAATCCTCCGAGAATTTCTGCGGCTGCTCCGTCAGATGCAGCGGCACATTCCCCGCGCGGCAGGATTCGGCTAGCAGATCGACAGCGGTGGGATGATTGGTGCAGGCCTCGAACACATCGTCATAAGCGATCTCGACGCGCAGCCCGGCCGGTTCCGCATGGGCGCGCACCAACGCCTCGGCCTCACCCACCAGCGCCGCCATGCGCGCATCGGTGACAGTGCGCAACGTGACCCAGAGCGCACCTTCGCCCGGTGCCACACCGAATGTCGGCTCGCCCAACCGGGCATGGGTCAGCGTGGTCAAGGCAAAGCCATCGTCCAGCGCCCCACCCGGACCCAGCGCCGCCAGCCGCGGCATCAGCGCGGCCATTACACCCGCGGGCGATAGCCCATCCTGCGGCGCCGCCGCATGTGAGGTTTTGCCAAGAAGCCGGATCGCCATCCCGCGAGAGGCACAGTTGGCCGCACGCGCGCAAAGCTCGACCGTGCCCAGCGGCAATCCCGGCAGGTTGTGCAAGGACAGCACCGTGTCAGGCGCGACCTCGGCGAAGCGCGGATCGGCCCGCAGCGCCATGGCGCCCTTGCCGGTTTCCTCGGCCGGTTGAAAAATGAGGATCGCCCGGCCGCGTGCCGGGCGCCGCGCGGCCAGCGCCTCACCCACCGCCAGCACGATGACCATATGACCGTCATGTCCGCAAAGATGCCCGGAACCGGGCGTTTCGCTGGCATGGGCCACACCGGTCTCTTCGGGAATGGGCAGCGCGTCCAGCTCGCAGCGCACGCCAACGCTGGGCCCCGCGACGCCGCTGTCAAAGACCGCTACCACCCCGTGACCGCCCAGACCGGTCAGCACCCGGTCGGCGCCCATCTCGCGCAGAAGCCCCGCCACCATGGCGGCGGTGTGCGCCTCGGCGCCCGAAATCTCGGGCGCGCGGTGCAGCGTATAGCGCAGCGCCGTCAGCCGCGCCAGATCGTCGGGCGTCATGCCAGGCCGAGCTTCTTCTGCCGGGCGTCCCGCAGGCGCGCAAAATCGTCGCCCGCGTGGTAGGACGAGCGCGTCAGCGGCGTTGCCGAGACCATCAGGAAGCCCTTGCCATAGGCGGCTTTCTCATAAGACGCGAATTCTTCGGGCGTGACGAAACGGTCGACCCGGTGGTGTTTCGGCGTCGGTTGCAGATACTGGCCGATGGTCAGGAAATCGATATCGGCGGCGCGCATGTCGTCCATCACCTGGCGCACCTGCTGTTCGGTCTCACCCAGGCCGACCATGATACCCGACTTGGTAAAGATCGACGGGTCCAGTTCCTTGACCCGCTGGAGCAGGCGCAGCGAGTGGAAATAGCGCGCGCCGGGGCGCACCTCGGGGTACAGGCCCGGCACGGTTTCCAGATTGTGGTTGAACACATCCGGTTTCGCCGCAACCACAACCTCCAGAACCTCGGGCGCGCATTTCAGGAAATCGGGCGTCAGGATCTCGATCGTGGTCGAGGGGCTGCGATGCCGGATGGCGCGAATGGTCTGGGCAAAATGTTCGGCCCCGCCATCGTCCAGGTCGTCGCGGTCGACGCTGGTGATCACCACATGGTTCAGGCCCAGTTTCTCGACCGCATGGGCCACCCGGCCCGGTTCGAACGCGTCCAGCGCATCGGGGCGCCCGGTGGCGATGTTGCAGAAGGTGCAGCCGCGTGTACAGATCTCGCCCATGATCATCATGGTGGCGTGGCCCTGGCTCCAGCATTCGCCGACATTGGGGCATCCGGCCTCTTCACAGACGGTGACCAGGTTGTTGTCGCGCATGATCCGGCGGGTATCGGCATAGCCCTTGCCCCCCGGCGCCTTGACCCGGATCCAGTCCGGTTTCTTGGGTTGCGACTGATCGGGGCGATGCGCCTTTTCAGGGTGGCGCTGCTCGGGGATCTTCAGGTCACGCACGGGTCGGTTTCCCTTGGCTGGAACGGTTGCGGCACCCTCTAACATAACGCGGCGTCACAAGTAAGGCCACTGCTGCATGACCGCCATGCATTCTCGGGGCGGCGTGATGCTGCACATGCAGCATTTCCCCGGTTGAAGCCGGTTTGGAATCGCTCTAACCGTCGCCCGACCTATTGAAATTCCAAGGAGATCGTCTGATGAAGACCGGAGCATCCCTTCCCAATGTCACCTTCCGCACTCGCGTGCGCGACGAGGCCGTCGCTGGCCCGAACCCCTATCGTTGGCAGGACATGACCACCGCCGACTATTTCGCGGGCAAGCGCGTGGTGCTCTTTTCGCTGCCCGGCGCCTTCACCCCCACATGCTCGACCTACCAGCTGCCCGGTTTCGAAAACGGCTTTGGCGATTTCCAGGCCCAGGGCATCGACGCGATCTATTGCATGTCGGTGAATGACAGCTTTGTGATGAACAAATGGGCCGAGGCGCAGGGCCTGAAGAACGTCGCCGTGATCCCCGATGGCTCGGGCGAATTCACCCGCAAGATGGGCATGCTGGTGGACAAGGACAATCTGGGTTTCGGCATGCGCTCGTGGCGCTATGCGGCCATTGTCAATGACGGCAAGATCGAGGCCTGGTTCGAAGAACCCGGTCTGATGGACAACTGCCCCGAGGACCCCTATGGCGTCTCGTCGCCCGAGACCGTGTTGAATTGGCTGGTCGCGGCGAATAGCGAAATCGCCGCCTGACCCCTGGCCCCCACCATTTCTCGATACCCGCGCGACTTGCGCGGGTATTTTTTTGACTTTTTTCCCGTCTGGTGAGTTAGATTTTTTTCATAAGGCAAAAAGACACGGCGACTGCCGGCATATCAATTCAGGGGAATACCCCCACGGGAGGGAACATGAAAAAGAATATTGCAGAAGTGATCGGCACGTTCACGCTGGTCTTCATGAGTTTTTCGACCATTACCTTCATGGCCGATCAGGTGGGCGCGCTGGGTATCAGCCTGTCCTTTGGTCTGGCGGTGGTGGCCATGGCCTATGGGATCGGCCCGATCTCGGGCGCGCATCTGAACCCGGCGGTCAGCATCGGCGCCTTCATGGCCGGGCGGATGTCGATGCCCGAGATGATCGGCTATTGGGTGGCGCAGGTCGTGGGCGGGCTGGCGGCGGCCTTTGTCATTCTCGCGATGAGCGGCGATCCGGCCATGGCCAAGAACATGATCGGCCCGCAGGGGCTTGCGGCGGCGCTGATCTTCGAGGTGGTGGCGACCTTCCTCTTTGTGACCGTGATCCTTGGCGCGACCCAGGACGGGCATGCGACCCCGGTGGCCGGGCTGGCCATCGGCCTGACCCTGACATTGATCCATATCGCGGGCATCGCCATCACCGGTGTCTCGGTCAATCCGGCCCGGTCCATTGCCAGCAACCTGTTCGACGGAGCGGCATTGGCGCAGCTGTGGCTGTTCCTGGTGGCGCCGCTGGCGGGTGGTGCTCTGGCTGGTATCCTGCACAAGAACGGGCTGACACGCGCCTAGCCCGCGGCACCCAGCCCTTCCGCCGGTTGCGGCGGAGGGGCCTTGCGCGTTTCCGAAACGATCGCCTCGCCCACCTGACGGATGATCCGCTCCAGATCGTCGAACCAGCGCGCCCGATAGGTCGAGCTGCGCCGCACCAATCCCACGGTTCGGGCGGGTTCGGGCGCCGGGAACCGATGCAGCCGCAGCCCCGGCACGGCAGCCAGTTCCGAGCGCGCCGCCAGTTCCGGCATCAGGGTGAGACCGAATCCCTCGGCCACCAGTCTTGACAGCGTGGCCAACGACGAGGCGCCCATGTTGATCCCGGCCGCCGCCCGGTCATGGCCACAGACCTCGAGCGCCTGATCGGTCAGGCAATGGCCATCCTCAAGCAGCATCAACTGCGCGGGTTGCAGATCGGTGGGGCGCGGCGCCTCGGCCCCCTGAGCCAGACGCGCCAGACGGGCCTCGGACCCGGCCAGCAGGAACCGGTCGCGAAACAGCTCGACCGATGTCAGCCCCGCCTGCGACACAGGCAGGGCCAGTACCGCCGCGTCCAGCTCTCCCTTGTGCAGCGCCTGCAACAGTTGTTCGGTGCGCGCTTCGCGCACATGCACCCGCAACGACAGGTTCTGCGCCCTCAGTTCCGCCAGCACGCCGGGCAGCAGATAGGGCGCCATGGTGGGGATGAGGCCCAGAGACAGGCTTGCCGCGCCCGCCTGATCCCGCGCGAACCGGTCAAGCCGGTCGGCACTGGCCAGCGCCTGATCGACAAGTGGCAGCACGCTGCGCCCGAGCGGCGTCAACACCACATCGCGAGCGCGCCGCTCGACCAGCGGTCCACCCAGAACCTCTTCGAGTGCGCGGATCTGGACCGACAGCGCGGGCTGCGAGACATGGCAGGCCTCGGCCGCGCGACCAAAGTTGCGCTGCTCGACCAGGGCCTTGAAATAATGGAGTTGCCGGAGGGTGAAGCTCATAGGCGAAACATATCGCAATCACCCCCGGCAACAACCCGGGATTATCCGATCAGCCGGTCGCGCCCGCTCTGTTCCTCGTAATGCCGCTTGAGCCGTTGCAGGGCGATGCGCAGCACGATCTTGCCGGACCGCGCCGACCAACCCATGCGTTTTTCGGCCAGTTCCAGCCCTTCGAGGTAGCAACAGCAGCGCAGCGCCACATCGCTCAGCCCCGGCCCCAGTTCGGACAGCGCGCGCGCCACGCGGTCGCGGGCAGCCTCGGGGCCGTGACCGACACCGCTGTCGGGCTGAAAGCCGCCCCGCGCGCCGCCGGTCAGGAACCGGTCCCAGTTCTGCGCGATGTTGGGACCCATCTGCGCCAGTTCGAAATCCTCGCGCAGCCGCTCGCCCGCGCGCACAAGCGTGTCGTCCAGAAAGGGCTGACCATCACGATCCTTGCGCCGGGCCAGCGCGATCAGGGGACTTTCTGCCATGTTGTAACGCACCCGGCGCGGCCGTTCACCGGCCTCACCCGCCACGGTTTTTTCCCCCATCACCCGGTGTTGCGCCGCAAAGGGGCTTTGCGCCTCGGCGAACCCGTCCTGCGCGGCGCGGGCGCGGTTCTCGGCCTCGGCCAGCAGCCGGCCCAGGGCGCCACGCCCGGCGGTGGTCAGGTAATAGCGGCTGATCCGGCCCGGCTTGTCGCAGGCGATCCAGTCCTTGAGCGCCAGCGCCTGCGCCATGGCGCAGCTGACCACGGCGGTGCGGGTATTGCCGCCCTTGCCGTCGTCGCGCACCACCACGGCCTTGTCCATATCCTCGGCCACCGCCAGCACCGCGCCGCTTTCGCATAGCCGCTGCAGGATACGCGTGGCCTCGAGGTCAAAGGTGGCGGCGTCGGGGGTCTCCTCGATCTGTTGGGCGGGCTTCGTCATCGGGGCGGTATCCTCTGGCTTGTCGCCACCGCGTGAAACCGGCGATCTGCTGAGTTTCAGCGGCGGGAAATGAGTGGCCGCCAATGCCTCGAGCGCCGCGTCCACCAGGGGATCGTCCCGCCGCATTTCAACCCGCCGGATCTGACGCAGCACGGTCGAGGCATGACACCCCGCCCCGCGCGCCAGATCCCGGATCGAGAACCCCGCCTCGGTATGAGCCAGATAGCGCTGCGCGCTTTCGGGAACCCAGCCGGGGACGGCGTTTTCTGCCCAGTTACCCATCGTGTCCTACCCTCAAAGGCAAATTGACTGACCCTTTTATCCAGCAGTTATCCCCCGAGTTGCGCACACACCTTATGGTTGCATTGGTTACTTGTTCGTTAAGATATCTGCTGATCAGCCCATCATTGTTTCGAAAGAATAAACAGTTCTAAATTCAGCGCACGGTAGTTTACAAATCAAAGCAACACCCGCATTGGTTGTGGCAGAAATGTGGCGAACATCGTTTAGGGAAAGGAAACGTCATGCAGGACCTGATGTCCATGGTATCGCAACTGCGCCGCCCGCGCCTGCTGATCCGCGCCGCACGCTTTGGCCAGGCGGAATACAACCGCGACCGCCACCTGCAACGTATCCTTGGATACGGCAAGCTGCCGCGCCCGGCGGCGGCGCTGATGCGGCTGATGGAGCTGGAAAGGGTTCTGGACGAGCAGCGGCGCGCAGAGGATGCGGGATATTCGCTGCCCCGGCACGTGGACCTGCTGATCGCCATGATGGGCGAGGCGCAGCTGGTGCAGTCCAGCCACGCCCCGCAAGACGCGTAATTTACATGAAGGCGTCGGGCATCGAGGCCTTCTTCTCGGCCACATAGGCCGCCAGCGCACCGGCGATCTCGGGGTCGAGTGCGGGCTGCTGATAAGCCCCCAGCAGTTTCTCGACCCGGCCCGAGGCCAGCGCATAGGTGTCGCGCGCGCCCTCTTCCTCCCAGGTTTCGAACGGCTTGTAGTCGAGCAGTTCGGATTTCCAGAAGGCGGATTTGAAATTGGCCTGGGTATGGGCACAGCCAAGGTAGTGTCCGCCCGGCCCCACCTCGCGGATTGCGCCCATCGCCTGATGCTCGGCATCGACGGGAACGCCCTTGGCCAACCCGTGCAATGCGCCCAACTGATCGGCATCCATGACGAATTTCTCGAAATCCGCCACCAGGCCACCTTCGAGCCAGCCGCAGGCATGCAGCATGAAGTTCACGCCCGAGAGCAGCCCCATGTTGAGCGAGTTGGCGGTTTCATAGGCCGCCTGCGCATCAGGCAGTTTCGAGCCGCAGAACGACCCCGCCGAGCGGAACGGCAGGCCCAGACGCCGCGCCAGCTGACCGGCGCCATAGGTGACGAGGCTTGCCTCGGGCGTACCAAAGGTGGGCGCGCCCGAATTCATGTCGATCGACGACACGAAGGCACCAAAGATCACCGGCGCGCCTGGACGGATCAACTGGCTATAGGCGACACCGGCCAGAACCTCGGCCAGAACCTGGGTCAGCGTACCGGCCACCGACACCGGCGCCATCGCGCCGCCGACGATGAACGGAGAGATGATGCAGGCCTGGTTGCTGGCCGCATAGACCTCGAGCGCGCCCATCATGATGTCGTCGAAGGTCATCGGCGAGTTGATGTTGACCAGCGAGGTCATCACCGTGTTGTCGCGCACGAACTCCTTGCCGAACAGGATCTCGCACATCTCGACCGAATCCTGCGCCCGTTCCGGCGCGGTGACAGACCCCATGAACGGCTTGTCGCTCAATGTCATATGCGCCATCAGCATGTCCAGGTGACGCTTGTTCACCGGAATGTCGGTGGGCTCGCACACGGTGCCGCCGGAATGGTGCAGCCATTTCGACATATAGGCCAGCTTCACGAATTTCTCGAAATCGGCCATGGTCGCATAGCGGCGTCCGCCCTGGGCGTCGCGCACGAAGGGCGGGCCATAGACCGGTGCCAGAACCAGATTGCGACCGCCGATAACCACCGATTTCTCGGGATTACGGGCATGCTGGGTGAACTGGCTGGGGGCGGTGGAGCAAAGCTTGCGCGCCAGCCCGCGGGGGATGCGCACGCGCTCGTCCTCGACCTCGGCCCCGGCCGCGCGCCAGCGCTCCAGTGCGGCGGGGTTGTTCACGAAGTTGACACCGATCTCGGCCAGCACCGTCTCGGCATTCGCCTCGATGATTTCGAGCGCCTCTTCGTTGAGCACCTCGAAATTGGGGATGTTACGTTCGATATATTTGGCGGTCTCGATCACAACCGCCGAGCGTTCGGCACGGCGGGCGGCACCACCGCCGCCCCGGGCGCGCCGCCGGGTCATTGCCTCTTCCATGGTTGATCCCCTGGGTGATTGGTTAGCGTGGACTGTCTTTTATCAGGCGCTTGCCGATTTCGAACGTGGATTGCGGCGCTCTGGGGGGAAAAGCGACATGTAACGCGCCTTTGAGCGACAGCGCGCCACGCTGATCCGGCGCGGCACCGTTTTCCATATGGAAAACGGCCCGGAAAACGCGCCGTTTTCCGGCGCCACCTCTTGCGCAATGCCAGACCGCGCCCTAAGAGCCTGACATGAGCCAGACATCCCACGACCGCCTTCTGATCATCGACTTCGGCAGCCAGGTAACGCAGCTGATCGCCCGCCGCCTGCGCGAGCTGAACGTCTATTGCGAAATCCACCCCTATCAGAATGTCACCATGGACTTCGTGCGCGAGATGGCGCCACGGGCGGTGATCTTCTCGGGCGGACCCGACAGCGTCACGCGCGAGGGCAGCCCCCGCGCACCGCAGGAGATCTTTGACTATGGCGTGCCGATCCTGGGGATCTGCTATGGCCAGCAAACGATGATGACCCAGCTCGGCGGCCGCGTCGAATCCGGCCACGGCACCGCGGAATTCGGCCGCGCCTATGTCACGCCCAAGGGCACGCTCGACATTCTCGACGGCTGGTTCGCCGACGGCCGCGAACAGGTCTGGATGAGCCATGGCGACCACGTGGCCGAAATCGCCCCCGGGTTCGAGGTCTACGGCACCTCGCCCGGCGCGCCCTTTGCCATCACCGCCGACACCAACCGGCATTTCTACGCGGTTCAGTTCCACCCCGAGGTGCACCACACCCCCAATGGGGCAAAGCTCTACGAGAATTTCGTGCGCCTGGCGGGGTTCAAGGGCGACTGGACCATGGGCGCCTATCGCGAGGAAATGATCCGCAAGATCCGCGAGCAGGTGGGCGACAAAAAGGTCATCTGCGGCCTCTCGGGCGGTGTCGACAGTTCGGTCGCCGCGATCCTCATTCACGAGGCGATCGGCGACCAGCTCACCTGCGTCTTTGTCGATCACGGGCTGTTGCGCAAGAACGAGGCGGCCGAGGTCGTCGGCATGTTCCGCGACAACTACAACATCCAGCTCATCCATGCCGACGAATCCGACCTGTTCCTGGGCGAGCTTGACGGCCAGTCCGACCCGGAGACCAAGCGCAAGATCATCGGCAAACTCTTCATCGACGTGTTCCAGAAACATGCCGACACCATCGAGGGCGCCGAGTTCCTGGCCCAGGGCACGCTCTACCCCGACGTGATCGAATCGGTCAGCTTCTCGGGTGGCCCCTCGGTGACGATCAAGAGCCACCACAATGTGGGCGGCTTGCCGGAAAAGATGGGCCTGAAACTGGTCGAGCCGCTGCGCGAGCTGTTCAAGGACGAGGTCCGCGCGCTGGGCCGCGAGCTGGGCCTGCCCCAGTCGTTCATCGGTCGGCACCCCTTTCCCGGGCCGGGCCTGGCCATCCGCTGCCCCGGCGAGATCACCCGCGAAAAGCTGGAGATCCTGCGCGAGGCCGACGCGATCTATATCGATCAGATCCGCAAGCACGGGCTCTATGACGAGATCTGGCAGGCCTTCGTGGCGATTCTGCCGGTCCGCACCGTCGGTGTAATGGGCGACGGGCGCACATATGATTATGCCTGCGCCCTGCGGGCGGTGACGTCGGTCGATGGCATGACCGCCGATTATTACCCGTTCAGCCACGAATTCCTGGGCGAAACGGCGACCCGGATCATCAACGAGGTCAAGGGCATCAACCGCTGCACCTATGACATCACCTCGAAACCTCCGGGAACCATCGAGTGGGAGTGACCATGACCCCCACGCGGCCTGCCCGATAGCGGCATGAGCCCCATCGCCCGCGCCGCGCTTTGGATGACCGGTGCCATCGCCTCTTTCTCGGCGATGGCGGTGGCCGGGCGCGAGTTGAGCGCGGTGCATGATACATTCGAAATCATGATGTATCGCAGCTTTGTGGGCGTGCTGGTGGTGTCACTGGCGCTCACCTTCAGCGGTAAATGGCATCAGGTCAGCACCCGCGCACTGGGTCTGCATGCGCTGCGCAATGCGGTGCATTTCACCGGCCAGAACCTGTGGTTCTTTGCCGTCACCGTGATCCCGCTGGCGCAGGTCTTTGCGCTGGAATTCACCCAGCCGCTTTGGGTTATTCTGCTGTCACCGCTGCTTTTGGGTGAACGGATGACACGGGTGCGGGTGGCCGCGGCGGTCATCGGGTTCATCGGTATCCTGATCGTCGCCCGTCCCGGTGCCAGCAGTCTCAATATCGGCATTGTCACGGCGGCCTTGTCGGCGATTTTCTTCGCCATGACAACGATTTCCACGAAAAAGCTCACACGGCTTGCCAGTATCGGCTGCATCATGTTCTGGCTGACGATCATGCAGGCGGTGCTGGGGCTGGTGGCCTCGGGCCATGACGGTCAGATTGCACTGCCCACGCTCGGCACCGCGCCCTATCTGGTGCTGGTGGGACTGGCCGGTCTGCTGGCGCATTTCTGCATCACCAACGCGCTCGCCATTGCCCCCGCCACCGTGGTCGTGCCCATCGACTTTGCCCGCCTGCCCACCATCGCCGTGGTCGGCATGCTGCTCTATGGCGAGGCACTGGATATCTGGGTTTTCGTCGGCGCTGCGGTGATCTTTGCCGGCAACTACCTCAATATCCTTGCCGAGACCCGGAACACGGCGCGGTAACGCTCTCTCAATCCGGCGCGAGCTGACCCATCGTCAAGAGTTGACCGATCTGTACACCCCCATAACTTGATCTCACCACAATGGGAAATCCCCGCAGTCACTCAACTGCGCGGGGCGGAGATATCTGGGAGAGATCAATGAGATACGCGCTTTCGGGTGCGCTGGTTTTGTGCACCCTGACGGTGGCGGCACAGGCGGGCGGCCTTGACCGGTCAGGCCAGGGCATCAACATCCTCTTTGAAGAGGGCGATGCGGTCCAGTTTCGCCTCGGCTGGACCGACCCCCGCGTCAGCGGCAGCCTGGGCGGTGTCCCCTCGGGCAATGTGGCCAACAGCTTTGTCCTGCCGCATTTCGCCTATAAGAAAGCGCTGACCGACCGCCTGGATTTCGCGCTGATCTATGACCAGCCCTTTGGCGCCGACATCACCTATGACGCCGCCTATCCGCTATCGCAAAACCCGGTTCCGGGCGGGCGTCGCGATGTGCTCAGGGCCAAGGCCGATACCGACGCACTGACCGCCGTGTTCCGCTATCGCTTTGACCGGGGGCTGAGCGTGATCGGCGGCTTGCGCGCCCAGCGGGCCGAGGCCAGCGTCACCGTTCCCGCCGCTGCCGGATATAGCGTGACCACCGACAGCCCGGTCGATTACGGCTATGTCGTGGGCGTCGCATGGGAGCGGCCCGATATCGCCGCCCGGGTGGCGCTGACCTACAATTCGGCCATCGACCATACCCTGCAACAAAGCGAGAGCCTGAACCCGCCGCCGCCTGCGCCGCCGGGCTTCGTGGCCACCCTGCCCTCGACCAGCACGATCAGCACGCCGCAATCGGTGAACCTGGATTTCCAGACCGGCATCGCCGCCGACACGCTTCTCTTTGGCAGCGTGCGCTGGGTCGACTGGACCGCACTGGTCTATAACCCGCCCAACTATCCGCCGCTTAGCAACCTGGTCGACTATGACAGCGATACGGTGACCTATTCGCTGGGCATCGGGCGGAAATTCTCCGAGGCTTTCTCGGGCGCGGTGACGCTGGGATACGAACGGCGATCGGGCGACAGCCTGTCCGATCTCGGCCCCACCGACGGGTTCTGGAGCGTCGGACTGGGCGGCACCTATTCGCTGGACAAGGCCAAGATTTCGGGCGGCGTGCGCTATACCGATCTGGGCGATGCCACTACCAACAACGGCGCCCGCTTTACCGACAACAGCGCCTGGAGCGTCGGGTTCCAGATCACCTATGCGCTGAACTGAACAAGGCGCAGGAAACGGGTCGCGCCGGGGCGCGGGGTCGGGCACAACAGGGCATGAGCGATCAGAAAACCCTGTCCCCCCGCGCCTGGGCCGAGCTTTTGCTGCTTGGCCTGATTTGGGGCGCGTCCTTCCTGGCGATCCGCATCGCACTGGACGAGGTGCCGGTGGTCACGGCAGTGCTGCACCGGACGTTCTGGGCCGCCCTGCTGTTGTGGCTGGTGGTCTGGGCCAGCCGCATCGCGCTGCCGCGCGATCCCCGCATCTGGGGCGCCTTTCTGGTGATGGGGCTTTTGAACAACGTGATCCCCTTTGGCCTGATGGCCTGGGGCCAGCTGCATATCGAGACCGGGCTCACCTCGATCCTGAATGCCAGCACCGCGATCTTTGGCGTGCTGGTCGCGGCAGCGGTCTTTGCCGACGAGCGGTTGACGCCCCGGCGCCTGCTGGGGGTGAGCATCGGCTTTGCCGGCGTGGTGGTGACCATCGGGCCAGAGCATCTGACCCGGTTCGACCCGCGCTCGACCGCGCAGCTGGCAGTGCTGGCGGGCACGCTTTCCTATGCACTGGCCGGGGCCTGGGCGCGCGCCCGGCTGAGCGGGTTGCCGCCGCAACTGGCCGCTGCCGGAATGTTGACCGGGTCGAGCCTGATCCTGTTGCCTGCCGCGCTGCTGATCGACGGGCCGGTCACCCTGTCGCTGCAACCGGTGACCTGGGCGGCGATCGGATATTACGCGCTGGTCGCCACGGCGGGGGCCTATCTGCTTTACTACCGGGTGCTGGCGATGGCGGGTGCGGGGAACCTGATGCTGGTCACGCTGGTAATCCCGCCGGTGGCTATTGGCCTGGGTGCCTGGATACGATCCGAGGCGCTGCCGGCCAATGCCTTTGGCGGCCTTGCCCTGCTGGCCCTTGGCCTGATGGTGCTGAACCGCCGCCCGCGCCGCCACGATTGACCCCGCCCGCCGCGCCCATTAGCAAGGGCCAGAACAGCAAGGATGAGGGCGGGATGATCTACGGCTCGGCTCGGGACTGGCGCGAGGCCAGCCGCAAGAAAGTGCTCTTTTTCGGCATGTCGGGCCTGGGCAAGACCCATGTGTCGAACCGGTTGCGCGACAATGGCGACTGGTTCCACTACTCGATCGATTACCGCATCGGCACCCGCTACATGGGCGAGTTCATCACCGACAATGCCAAGGCCGAGGCAATGAAGGTGCCCTTCCTGCGCGATCTCCTGATGTCGGATTCGATCTATATCGGCTCGAACATCTCATTCGAGAACCTGACCCCGGTCTCGACCTATCTGGGCAAGCCCGGCGCGCCCGGCAAAGGCGGCCTGCCCATAGCCGAATACCGCCGCCGCCAGGACCAGTTCCGCCATGCCGAGATCTATGCCCTGCTCGACACCGAGTATTTCATCGACCGGGCGCAGCGTCTCTATGGCTATCCGCATTTCATCTGCGATACCGGTGGGTCGATCTGCGAATGGGTCGACCCCGAGGATCCGCGCGATCAGGTCTTGAACGAATTGTCCAAGCACACGCTGATGATCTGGATCGAAGGGTCCGAGGCGCATACCGCCGAGCTGATCCGCCGTTTCGACAAGGCGCCGAAACCGATGTCCTATCAGCCGGAATTCCTGTCCCGAGTTTGGGATACCTATCTGGTCGAAAACGATTGCGCCCCGGACGAGGTCGACCCAGACGCATTCATTCGCTGGACTTATGCGCAGGCGCTGGCGCATCGCCAACCCCGCTATCGCGCCATGGCCGACAACTGGGGAATTACCGTCACCGCCGAACAGATCGGCAGCATCCGCGACGCCACCGATTTCGACACGCTGATCGAATCCGCCCTGGAAAGCCGCCCCCGCTAAACGCCCGAGAAAATTCTGCGAATTTTCTTTTCCCCCTCTGGACGATGTGAATCGGGATTGCTATACGACGCGAACCGTTCCGGCGTAGCTCAGCGGTAGAGCAGTTGACTGTTAATCAATTGGTCGTAGGTTCGATCCCTACCGCCGGAGCCAAAATCTCATTGAGATTACAACACGATAAAGGCCGCCCCGAAGGGCGGCTTTTGTCGTTTTTGGTAGGCTCTGCAACAACTCTACAACATTAGGCGGTTCACACCTTCGCTGTGGCAAGGCGGCGGCGCAGAACGTCGATTTGCTCGATGGTATGGCAGAGCGCCCACGGCGACTGCCGCTCTTGGTCGATCAACTGTGCTGCGATCTGTGCAGCGAGCCGTTGCGTCGGCTTGCCATGGAACGCATCTCGGTCACGCAACGTCTCTTGCAGTTGGTCGCGTAGCTTCGCCCTCGTGCAGGTCTGATCGTGGTTCATGCCGCCACCTCGTAATACTTAACGACTGCACTCAGTGTACTAAGCAGATCGCAAACTTTGTCGGCGGACGCTTCGTGTTGCATGACGATCTCCAGCAGTTGAAGGTCGCCGGTGTCGGTCAGGTTGAACGAATAGCCGTTGAGTTCCAATGTGGCCTCACCCCAATCTTCTGCGGCGTCAGCCACGGCCATGGCCTTTCGAATGCTTGTCAGGGAATATTCTTTCATTGATGGCGTTCCTTTCATTTTGCCATTGTGTTCACTACAGTCCGCTTGAGCTGTAGCTTGACCAACAACTGGCACGAAGGAAGGGGCACGCGATATGGGGCGACAGGGGCGCGAACCCAACAAGCTGACGCCCCAAGAGCGTGCCGCGTTCGAGAAGGAACTCGAAGACTTCCAGCCTGAAAGGCCTTTGGACAGCGACGATGCTACCGGCGCACCAACAGGCAGGGACGACAAAGGCGTGCTGTCTCGCCGCTACACACGGGAGGCCGCGTTTCGAGCTTGGGAGCATCTTGAAAGGCACGATCCTGCACAGCCATTGCCGAATTGGGTGTCAGCCTACCTCCGCGATGTGGCTGGCAAGATTCTTGCAGACCTTGGACCGCTTGGCAGCTTGCCACCCGTCTCTGCTCACGCAGCACTTGGCTTGGTGGGTGAACAATGGCCAAAGCATCACCCGGAATCCGTCTATGCGATCATCAGCGCGTGGATCGACCCTGATCGACCCGGTGGCCCGGTGGTTAGCGGGCGAAAGGCTGGCGCGGTGCGCTACATCGAGGAATACATGGACGGCGACCGCAGCGTGCAGGTTGATACCGTCATTGAATGGTATCGCAAAGGGCAGAAGGCCGCGAAAAAATTAGGTTAAGGCACCTTCAATCATCCAGCAGGACTTTGCTGAAGGCTTGGTTTCGCTTCTTAGCCATAGACACCAAGGTGTCATACCCAAACGCTTGAATAAAAATTTCGCCATTGTCGAAATACTGCGTCCAAATCTTGGGGTCGTGGGGGTTCTGAAAATTGTGACGTTTTAGGACTTTGATCAAACTCGGAGTCAAATCAGCGATAATAAAGGCGCTGCGGCGTGCAACCCGCTCAAACGACATGTGGGCACCATCTGTTCGAGTGATGCCGCCAGCAGCAATTGCCTTTTCCAGTGTGTCGATGACCTGCGTCACCGGATCAGATTTGGCTGGGCCAAAGCTGTAGTCGTCACGGCTCGGCTTCTTGAACTCAACGATAGTCAAAGTGGTGCCATCTTCGTCACCCAAAACCATCGTATCGTCATAAAACAAAAGGTCCGTGACCTTGTCGCCTTTTTTGCGCCCGCCACCGTGCATTGTTCGATCACTCGACACATAAGGTAAGAAAGCAAGGGCGTCGTCGATCAGCCAAAGGTTATGCTGGAAATACTCAACATCTACACTGTCGCTGAACCGCCGAAATATCAGAGAATGAACCTCATCCTCAGAACCACGCTTCTTCGAGTCGTCGAATTTTCGAGCCGCGTCGAGTAGCTCAATAATGCTCTTTCGATGGATGACATACTCGGCAAGTGCTTCCTTCTTTCCAGCATCAATGCGGCTCGCCAAATCTTTGATTTTTTCGGCGTATGAAGCTGGATCATTTGCAGCCTCGGTGATCTGCTTGAGCAAGTCTCCTGTGTTGCGATACCGGGACAACGCGAGGTCTTGAACGAACTCCTCCGGCCCCCAGTGATTAGGCTCCAGACCCATTGATTTTGGTCATCTGCCGTGATTCAGGGCTCGCAAGGAGACCTGAATGATGAGCAACCT